>CANGMY010000206.1 GCA_947455015.1 Microthrixaceae bacterium
CAACGCGCGCCTCGGCCTGAAGCGCCGCCATCGAGGCGTTGGCCGCGTCGTCCACGAGACGAACCATCACACTTTGCACAGTGGACTCTGGCTCTTCGACTGCGAGGCGCTGCAGGAGATCGCCAGCGACGGGATCGTCGGCTGCAGCCATTTCGATGGCAGCGGCCACGGAACCTGTCGCCAGAAGCGCCCGATATGCCGTTGCCGCAAGCGGATCGGGGAAAAGGACCTCGTCGAGCAGAGGCGTGATGGACTCCGGATCCCAGATGAGGTGGCGAAGTGCTTCGGTCGCGGCAGTGTCGCGATGCACAAGCGGTTGCGACGGTCGCTGCGGACGTGTTGCCGACGTGTTCTCGCGCGAGCCAGGCCCCGACCCCCCACCAGCAGGAACTGGTCGCCGGTTACGAAGTTGATCAGGGTCGAGACGTAAACGCGCGGCAACCTCGAGCAAGTACTGATCGCGAACAATGTCGCTGGGATGTTCGAGTACAACTGCCATCGCTGCATCGGCAGCTCGGGCGCGATGTTCGGGTGTATCGAGCGGCGAAGAATCAAGGACGCGATCGAGTCGGAACTTCAAGAACGGTTTGGCATCTGCAATTGCAGCAGCAAGTGCTTCTGGATCGGATTGTGCAAGATCGGCAGGATCGGCACCGCCAGGGAAAACCGCAACGGCAACGTCGAGGTCATATTGCTTTTCCCAGGTGTAAACGCGCGCCGCGGCATTTTGACCAGCAGCATCGGCGTCGAACGCAAGAACAACGCGTTGCGCAAAACTTCGCAGCAACTTCACGTGATCTTCGGTCAGTGCCGTTCCGCAGGTTGCAACCGCTCGCGGCATGCCCGCTTTAAAGAAGCCGATGACGTCGGTGTAACCCTCACAAATGATTGCTTCATCGGCTTTCACGATGTCGGCCTTCGCCATGTGAAGGCCGTAGAGCAACTTCGACTTGCTATAGATCACGCTGTCGACAGAGTTCTTGTACTTTGCTCCGTCGACGCCGGGCATGATGCGACCACCGAAACCAACATTGGCGCCAGCGACATCGTGAATCGGAAACATGATGCGCCCACGAAATGCATCGGTCGGACGATTGCGGCTGTTGATGAAGCCCAATCCAGCTTCAACAAAGACATCGTCGGGAACTTTGATCGCTCGAGCGAGTTCGTCCCAGCCCTCGGGAGCCCAACCAATTCCGAAGGTACGAACGTCGTCGCCATCAAGGCCGCGAGAACGTAGGTACCCGCGCGCCGCTGCAGCATCGGGAGATGACAACAGCCGATCGTGATACCAGCCGCTCGCTATTGAAACGGCATCGAGCAACTTGGTCCGGCGCTTGCGACCTTCGTTCTGCCCTTCGTCGGTATAACGGAGCGTGACACCCGATTTCCCTGCGAGCTTTTCGACGGCTCCGACAAAATCGAGATGCTCGACCTCACGCACAAACGTGATGACGTCACCTTTGGCGCCGCAACCGAAGCAGTAATAGAGCTTCTCTTCGGCGTTTACCGAGAATGAGCCGGACTTCTCTTGGTGGAATGGGCAAAGGCCTTGCCAGCGCCGACCTACTCGTTTGAGCTGAACATGCTCGGAGATGACCGCGACAATGTCAGTGGCATTCCGTACCGCTGCGATGTCATCGTCCTGAATGCCCACGTATGCCTCCGGGGCGGACGGTAGCAGCGAGAACGGTCAGACCAACCGGGGCAGGAGATACCCGGGGAGATCAGCGATGGCGATGCGTTCTTGTTCCATTGAATCTCGTTCACGAACGGTGACCGCTTGGTCCTCGAGGGTGTCGAAATCGACGGTGACGCAAAATGGGGTGCCGAGTTCGTCCTGACGGCGGTACCGGCGGCCGATGGCCTGGGTTTCGTCGTAATCGCACATCATGAGGGGCTGAAGCATTCCAAGCACCTCACGGGCGACGGGCGTCAGTTCGTCCTTCTTCGAAAGCGGAAGGACTGCCACCTTGTACGGGGCAAGACGTGGATGAAGACGCAGCACCGTGCGAACTTCGCCACGCACATCTTCTTCGTCGTACGAGGCGAGCAAGAACGCCATCATCGTGCGCGTGGCACCGGCCGCAGGCTCAATGACATGAGGGCGATAACGAATGTTGGCGCCCTGATCGAAGTACTCAAGCTTTTCGCCTGAATGCGTTGCGTGCTGCGTGAGGTCGTAATCGCCGCGATTCGCAACACCTTCGAGTTCGCCCCAACCCCAAGGGAAGAGGAACTCGACATCGGACGTGCCCGATGAGTAGTGACTGAGTTCGTCAGCGTCGTGCGGACGCATACGAAGGCGGCTCTCAGGGATTCCGAGGTCGATGTACCAGCGATAGCGCTCGGCACACCAGTACTCGTACCACTTCTGCGCATCTTCCGGCGGAACAAAGAACTCGAGTTCCATCTGTTCGAACTCACGGGTACGGAAGACAAAGTTTCCAGGAGTGATTTCGTTTCGGAATGACTTACCAATTTGAGCGATACCGAACGGTGGCTTCTTGCGACTGGTCTGCAGGACGTTCGAGAAGTTGATGAACATGCCTTGCGCAGTTTCAGGACGCAGATACGCAACTGCCGCGTCGGACTCGACGGGACCCGCGTGCGTCTTGAACATCAGATTGAAATTACGGGCCTCGGTAAACGAGTCCTTTTCGCCACACGAGGGACACGTCGTGGGGTCGACGAGTTGGTCCTCACGGAAACGCTCGTGGCACTTGCGGCAGTCAACAAGCGGATCGGTGAAGTTCTTGAGATGGCCAGAGGCCTCCCAAATAGCGGGCGGCGAAAGAATCGACGCGTCGAGACCAACGACGTCGTCGCGCATCTGGACCATCGAACGCCACCAGGCGTCCTTGACATTGCGAAGAAGTTGCACCCCGATGGGGCCGTAGTCATAGGTGGAACGAAACCCGCCGTAGATCTCGGCCGAAGGGAAGACGAAGCCGCGACGCTTGGACAGGTTGACGACCTTCTCCATCAAGGAGACGTCATTGGGTACCGATGACTCAACTGGCATAGCCGGTGAGGTTACTTGCCAGCAGGCGGTGTCACTTCCACAATGCCGCGCGCAATCAAGTCCTCGATGGTCGCGTCGTCGCGTCCGAGGAGATCACGACAGATTTCCACGCTGTGTTCGCCGAGCCACGGGGCCGGTGTTTCAACCGGTTCGGTCATTCCACTCGCGAGGAAGCCCTTGCCCTCGAAGATGAAGGTTCCGACACCGGGCTGATCGATTTCGACGAGGAAACCACGCTCTTTGAAGTGATCGTTCACGAGAAGATCGGGAGACGTGAGCATTGGGCCAGCAGGAACGCCGACCGATTGACATGCATCGGTGACGTCGAATCGATTGCGCGAAATGGTCCATTCGCCAATGAGCGCGTCGAGTTCAGCAGCAGCAGCGGCTCGGTCAGCGAATGTCGCGTAACGCGCATCGGTCGCGAGCTCAGGCTGACCGATGACCCCACAGAGCGCCGTCCAGTCGGCATCATCGCGACAATTAATGGCGACCCACATCTCGCCGTTCTCGCCGCCGGTTGCATCGATCTCGGGCGCACAGCGATACATCGCACCCGGCGCGGCCTGCTCGGTA
>CANGMY010000207.1 GCA_947455015.1 Microthrixaceae bacterium
ACTGCCGCAGTCGATGGTGACGTCACGAGCGAAAGTCCAGTGGCAATGAACGCCATTGAGAGAACGACCGGCCCGAAGTACGCGGTGTCTGCATCACAAAAACCAATGATGATGAAACCGATCATCATCGTGAGCAGCCCCGTGCCAACGACCCGGCGCGGTCCAAACTTGAGCGCAAAGCGAGCGGCGTTTGGTGCGGTGATCGCAGCAAAGATCGCGAACGG
The DNA here is from genome assembly GCA_947455015.1 of Microthrixaceae bacterium. GTDB lineage: Bacteria > Actinomycetota > Acidimicrobiia > Acidimicrobiales > Acidimicrobilacustridaceae > Acidimicrobilacustris. The sequence goes on from CANGMY010000207.1 coordinate 225, forward strand.
CAGTGTGTGAAGGCCCGCCGACAACGTTGAGTAGCCGCGCACAAATTGGAAGTACTGCGTGACGATGAAGATGAAACCGAAGAGCGTGAAGAAGGCGACGGCGATCGAACCAGCTGCTGCACTAAATCGGGCGATGCGAAAAACGCGCACATCGAGCAACGGATGCTCTCGTCGGAGTTCGTACCAAACGAAGAACGCGAGCAGCGCCGCAGAACCGATAAATCCACCAATTGTTTCGGCCGAATTCCAGCCGGCGTGTGGCCCCTCGATCACGGTGTAAACGAGAAGTCCTACCGCGAGGATTGAGGTAACCGTTCCGATCCAGTCGAATGCTCCGGACTCGGGATCTTTCGACGTTGGCACCAGGAACCACCCAGCTATCAGCGCAACCGCAACGATCGGCACGTTGACCAGGAAGATCGAACCCCACCAGAAATGCTCAAGTAGGAGACCACCAGTCACAGGACCAAACGCAACTGCCATGCCTGAAACTGCTGACCAAGCACCGATCGCTTTTGCGCGTTCCGTTGGATCGGTAAACACGTTGGTGAGAATCGCGAGCGTGGCAGGGAAGACAAGTGCCGCACCAATACCCATAGCTGCACGCGCAGCGATGAGTTGCCCCGAACTTTGCGAGAACGCGGCGAGCACAGACATTCCAGCGAAAATTACGAGCCCGATCTGCATTGCACCTTTTCGACCGAGACGGTCTCCGAGGCCACCGGCAGCGAGGAGCAAACCAGCGAAGACCAAGCTGTATGCATCAACGATCCACTGAAGATCGGTTGTCGACGCGTTGAGGTCTTTACTCAGTGTCGGAAGTGCAACGTTCACGATGGTGTTATCGACAACAACGAGAAACACGCTGAGGGCAAGAACAACGAGAATCCACCAACGGCGGCGGTAGGCGGTTGCAGCATCCATCAGTGACTCCAGAGAAGATCGGGTGAAGAGCATCACTATAGAACAATGATCCACAAGAGTGGAACATTGACCTATAGTTGAACTATGGCCACGGCAAAACGCTCGAACGCAGCGCCCTTACGCCACCGCACCCCTTCGCTGGAAGTCACCGATTCGGTCGTTGAGGCCGCGCTTCGGATCATTGGGTCTAATGGCCCGGACTCAGTGACGGTTCGCCGCCTGGCCGCTGAAGCCGGTGTTGCCCCGATGAGCATCTACAACCACTTCGGTGACATGCACGGAGTCTTCGATGCTGTGTTCGAACACGGATTCACCGAGTTCGCCGAAGCACTCCGAGTATCAACAACGTCCAACCATCCCGTTCTTGCGATCCAAGAGATGGCACAGGCGTACCGACTCTTCGCTCTCAAGAACCCCGACACCTATGCGGTCATGTTTCTTCGCGTGGTTCCCGGTTTCGAGGCCTCTGACGAATCGTTTCTGGCCGCGGCTCACTCATTCGAAGAATTGAGCAGTGCAGTGCAGCGTGCAATCGATACCCAACATTTTGTCCCCGACGATCCTGCGCTGGTCGCCCAGGAGATTTGGGCAAGTTGTCATGGCGCAGTCGCGCTTGAGCTTCTTGGATTGTGTGCATTCGCCGATCCGGCCGAGACCTACAACGCGCTCCTGATCTCGCTGCTACGCGGCCTTCTTCTCAATCCAGCGGAATCTGTAGTACTCGCCTGACACCGGGTTCGAGTTCCGTGACGTGGCCTTTGCCATGTTCGTCTTCTGCAAGCACGACTGCACCGGCTGGCAGCGTTCGAGTCTCGCCGTCACTCGCTGTGATCCGAACCCAGCCATCAAGGAAAACCACAAACTGACGCCGAGGCGCGTTATGCGGAGCCGGCACCTGATCAATCGCCTGCACCGTGAGGAAATGCACTCGGCTGACATCAACACCCGCCGAGACCCAAAGTTCGGCAACACCACGTTCTGCAGGGTTCACCACACGATCAAGAGTTACCTCTTCAAAGTGGCTCTCGCCATCAGCGTCCGCCCAAATGCGCAAGTAGTCCACTACGACAACCCAATCCATCCAGCGACAGTTTGCACAAGCACGACCGCCGCAAGAATTGCGATCACAACAACACAGACAAGTGCGGCGACTCGGAACCTTGGCCCGTTCGCAGCGTTTCCTAGAACCGCACGTCGATTCGCCAGGATCAGAATGAAGATCAAAATGATCGGTGTAATCAGGCCGTTGATCACCTGCATATTGATCAACAGCGAAATCAAGTTGCCTGGCAGCAACGCAACAGCTGCGCCGATCACGATGAGCGCAGTGAACAGACCCATGAACAGCGGAGCTTCACGGAAGGTTTTCGACACTGAACGCTCAACACCAACGGCTTCGGCAACGGCATAGGACGTTGCGAGAGGAACCACTGCAGCGGCAAGCGCCGATGCGCCAAGTAGGCCAATACCAAAGAGAATCTCGGCGGCGGAACCAGCGACAGGTTCAAGCGCTTGGGCCGCTTCCTTTGCCGATTCAAGCGGGCCCGTTCCACCGATCGCTGCTGCGGTCGCGACAATGATCGCCATCGAAATGATGTTGGCGAACACTGCTCCTGTGATGGTGTCAATGCGCACCATCCGGTATTCCTCAGGACCACTTCCACTATCGGCCACAGCGGCTGCCTGATACAGCTGCATGTACGGAGTGATCGTCGTACCGATGAGCGCAACGACCAAGAAGAGGAACTCTTTGGTTCCGAGCATGTGTGGGATCAACGTGTTGCTCACAACCTGGCCCCAATCGGGCTTTCCCAGAATTGCGGCAATTGGGTAGGTAATGAACGCAAGTCCAAGAAGCAAGAACACCCGCTCGGCGTACCGATAGTTCCCAAACACCACGACCGCCCAAATAGCGAGCGCGCCGATCGGGATCGAGATGTAGCGAGAAACACCAAAGAGTTCGAATGCAGCACCGATACCAGCGAACTCAGAAACAACGAGACCGAGATTCGCGATGAGTAAGCAGATGATGGCAAATGCAGACGCGCGAAGTGGGAACTGCTCGCGAATGAGCGACATCAGTCCTTCGCCTGTGTGGGCACCAAGCCGAGCAGACATTTCCTGCACGATGACAAGAGCGATTGTCACCAACATCATTACGAACAGCGTTCGATATCCGAATTCCGAACCCGCTGATGCGTAGGTCGCAATGCCGCCAGCGTCGTTGCCTGCGTTGGCGGCAATGAGGCCAGGCCCAAGAACCGCAAGCCAGATCATCCAGCGCCGGCGTCGCTTGGGCGCGGGCGTTCGCGCTCCAGTTGCCTTTGCGGGTTTGTTTATCGGATCGGTCATGACAACTCAGTTCAAGCGAGCAATCGCGTGAAGGGTCGGCGGTTGGATTCGTGCTGCGGAATGAGTGCATCGACGACGTCGTCGGCGAGAATTC
>CANGMY010000208.1 GCA_947455015.1 Microthrixaceae bacterium
CATGGCGAATCAAGCGAGTTCACTCGAGTCCAGAACTGCGTCTTTCCGAAATCGATGGTCTTGCCAACGTTCACGAGACCAGCGCGCGCTGCTTCTTTGTCGGTGGCCGGCACGCCATCTTCAAGGTTGCCGAGCAACACGTCGACGGTTGGAACGATTGAGGGAAGTTTGCTCACCATCTTCTCGTTCGAAGGCGGGAAGAAGTGGATCATGCGGGCGGGCTTGATCGGGATCTCTCGAACCGGTTCGGGGGCACCCACAGCGAGGGGGCGGAAGAAGTCCTTGGGATTTCGCATCCCCTGAAACTATCGGTCGCCGGCCCCCGGCAGGGCCGTTGGCTGTGCAGATTCCTTCACCATGAACCCGCTGCGACCCTGAAGTTGGAACGAATCAACCAAACCGAGGATTCGGCGAACCGCATCTTCGACACTGACGCCTGACGGATGAATATTTGAAACGAGATTCCGCTTGGCATCGGTGTCACCGCTTCGGGGGCGATGGCCCAAATAGGCAGAGAGGCTTTCGGCGGTCGCGAGTCCCGGACGTTCGCCAATCAGAAGCACGACATTCTGGGCATCGAGGGCTTCGCCGATGTCGTTGATGACCCCGACACGACAATGACGAACAAAGAAGGGACGACCAACAGACCATCCACGAGCCGACGCGTGTTCCACAAGCGGTCCAAACAACGATGGGACCTGCGCTCCTGCTGCCAGCGGTGACAGACCATCGCCAATCACAATTTGCAGGTCGATCCCAGATGGACAGTTCTGGCGCAACGTTTCTGCGACCCCTGCCGCCAATCGACGACCTTTGTCGGGCCGAGCTAGGTACTCCTCGTGCGACTCCGCCTCGGTAGTAACTTCGAACAGGTCGAAGCGCTCAACAAGCTCCTTCATCGGTTGCTCATCAAGCGAAAGAGATGCACCGAGAGCATCCTTCGCAAATGCGTGATCGGCACGAAGCTGCAATTGAGTTGAGGTTCGATACGCGGTCCCGGCCCGACCGATAAACAAACGAGCAGGCGTGACGTCGGTGCTGGCATCACCAACTTCGACAGCGCGTTGGAGTGGAGTCGGCAAACTGTCGCTCACAGGCCCAACTCTTTCAAAGAGTTGGTAAACGCAACCAAAGATTCAGGACCGGTCGCGGCAAGTTCTGACAGCTCCCCGCCTTCATAGATTCCAGAGCGCTCAAGCCATGCTTCGAATTCAGGTGCGGGACGTGCACCAACGAGTCCACGAACTCCAGCAGCATCGTGATAGCTAGTGGACTGATAGTTGAGCATCACATCATCCGAACCAGGCACGCCCATCACGAAATTGCATCCTGCTGTAGCGAGTAGAACAAGCAACTGATCAGTGGTGTCTTGGTTCGCTTCGACATGATTTGTGTAACAGATGTCAATTCCCATGGGCAGACCTAGCAATTTGCCCATGAAGTGGTCTTCCAAACCAGCACGCATAATTTCCCGCTCATTGGCGAGATATTCCGGGCCGATGAAGCCGACAACAGAATTAACGAGAAACGGATCAAACGCTCGCGCAACCCCGTAGGCACGCGCTTCACATGTGAGTTGGTCCATCCCGCCGTGACCCTCGACGGTAAGAGCCGTTCCTTGACCGGTTTCGAAGTACATGACGTTGTTGCCGATGAACTCCTCGCGGCCGACATGAGAGGCGAGTACCGCTTCGCGTCCTTCCGCCAACCCTTGCAACGTCACTCCGAATCCAGCATTTGTTACTTCGGTGCCGCCAATGCTCTGAAAGAGCAAGTCAACAGGCGCACCGCGCTCAAGCGCGGCTAATTGGGTCGTGAAGTGAGCCAGCACACATGACTGAGTCGGAGCATCGACGGCGCTGATCAGATCGTGAAGCGCATATTCGAGTGCCATGACGTTCTCAATCGAGTCACCAGCCGGATTCACTCCGATCACTGCATCCCCACAACCAAATAACAGCCCATCGAGGGCCGAAAGCAACACCCCAGCGATGTCGTCGGTTGGGTGATTGGGCTGCACGCGCACCCCGAGAACCCCGTGCTCACCCATCGTGTTTCGGCATCGAGTCACCGTTCGCAGCGGTACTGCAGCACTAATGAGATCGCGGGCACTCATGATTCGAGCAACGCCAGCGACCATCTCAGGAGTGAGCGCAAACTTCAGCCCACCCTCCCAATCGGAGGCAAAGGAGGGGGAAAGGACGAGTTCGCGTAGTTCGCCCACGGTGAGCGAGCGGATTGATGCAAACGCGTCGAAATCCATCGAGGACACGATCAGACCAGTCACATCGTCGTCAACGAGTGGTTCATCGAGAAATGCGCTGAGAGGAACGTCGGCCAACGCCATCTTGGCGGCCACTCGTTCACGTTCTGAACTCGCAGCAATACCTGCCAGACGATCGCCGGCCTTGGGCTCATTGGCCCGCGCCATGAGTTCACGAAGATCAGCGAAGCCAAAGGTTTCGCCGCGCAGCGTTACTGATCGCTTCACTTCATCACCAGATCGGCTGGGACCACCTGTTCGGTTAACAGGGTTTCGAACCGAGCAGCGTCACCGCCAACCCAGTTTCGACAAAGCGGAAGTCCTTCGACGTAACAAGAGATGTACGCCCGCCATGTTGGTGATGTCAGAAACTCGATCGCCTTCGTTGCTCGAGCGTGCGGAAGCAATCCCCATCGCTCGATGTATGCGACGACATCGTCGACAGCAATTCCGTCTTCATGAAGCAGCCAAGCCGCGTTCGCTCGAACCGCATCCATCGATTCGCTTGCGACCCGGACCGCGTGAGCAATTTCTGGATCAAACTCGATGCCGTTACTGCGCAGGTGTTCAGCCACCAGCAGATCTGGAATTTCTCCGGCAATGATCTCCAACGCCAGGTCAGCCAAACCTTCGGCGATCAGACACTGAGGAGTTCCAACACAGAAGATCGATTCCTCTTGCCAGCCGCGAGAACGGACGAGGCCCGACTCTTTCCGAGAGTGCTCGGTGTGATGACCGGGGTAGGCCTCATGCGCCACGAGGTGACCAATGCTTGTTGCGAGTACGGGCAAATCCGTGTTGATTGCGACGCGACTTTGCAGATCGCCCTCGTAATAGTTGAAACCCGACCATGGTTGATTCGTCGCGAGTTCCCACGCGATGTGTTCACCCTCGGGCAAACCAAACAGTCGTTGCGTACGCTCGCGAAAGTCCTCAGCGATCGAGCGAAGCACCGAATCCAAACGATCAACGGGGATTGCTTGCGCTTCACGCCAATCGATAATTCGTTCCCGTACGGGCCCCGAACCGGGCAACACCGCATTGAGCCGTTCGTGGGCCGCGGCGAATTGATCTTCGTCACGAAATGTCGGGCGCACGCCGTAACACCATTCGACTTCGTCGACATAGGAAATTCCTTCTCCAGCCATTTTGCGCGCCGAGGTGTGCATTCCGGTCACCTGTGCCCGCAACCAACGCCGGCGCGATGCATCGAGTACGTCACCGTCGACACCTGCATCAAGGTCGACAACGAGTTGACCCGCAGCAGTGACGAGAGAATCGGGAACTGGAACTGGTTCGCCAGCAATTCGATC
>CANGMY010000209.1 GCA_947455015.1 Microthrixaceae bacterium
GGGCGAGGACGGTTCCAACCGCGAGCGCTCCACCGATGGCCAATACCAACCACGGCAGAAGATCCTCACCGAGAAACATGTCCGTCCTCCAACACCCGGTCGATCCGAGTCCCGTAATCGTAGGTGTCGGCTCGCGTGCGACCGAAGTCAGTGTGAATCCTCAGTCCACTAACGCTTGTGCGAACTGATCGGCGGCGGGATTGGTGCTGCGCGCCGATGGCCGGACGAGCACAAGGCGGCGTTCGGCAACCACAACTTCGTCCTTGCTTCGTTCCTGGCCTGACTGCGAATCAGGCAGAACCGTCCAACCCATTCCGAGTCGCGTCATCTCTCGAAGTACGTCGGGCTGATGCGATTCAGCCACAACATCGACTGTTGCCCCGCGTGCAACGAGGGCGCGTTCGATCAGTTCGCGTGTGCGGGAGCCACGGGGAAACAAGACCCACGGTCCCCAGGTTCCTGGCGCACCCACCTCTTGCCCTGGAGGTGTAACGACAACAAGTGATTCGGTCACCACCGGTTCCACATCGAGACCCTCAACGTGTTCGGGATCAACAATCACAGCGAGATCAAGATCTCCCCGGCGTACTTGGTCAAGTAGTTCACCCGAAGGCGCAACAACGAGGCGAAAGTCGACGTCAGCATGCTGCGAACGAAACGCTGTCATTGCATCGTGCAAGTGATGGACCGCAGCGGCATCAATCATTCCCACTCGCACGCGACCAACGCCACCATGTTTCGCAGCACCGACCCAGCGGCCCAGATCACGAGTGTCGGCGACGACTCGCTGCGCGTAGGCAAGAACTTCGCTCGTCTCTTCTCGCAGAAGCTGACGCCGGCCCTGTCGTTCAAACAAGGGGAGACCCAGCCGACGCTCGAGTTCGGCCAGCCCTTGAGAGAGAGCGGAGGTGGTCACGCCGAGAGATGACGCCGCGTCTGAGAAGGTTTCGTGATCAGCCACGGCAACGAGATAGGCCAACTGCTGCACGGTGAGGTTGAGCAAGGGCCCTTCGATGGGCGAACGGCGGTCTGGGGTGGCCATCCCGTCACTCTACTGTTAAGTCTTGCTGTACTGAACTTCTAAAATGTCAAGACTCGCCTACCCTTTGGGTCATGAACCAACCCGTAACCATTGCCCCCGCCACCGGCCGCCTCGGGGTCCTTACCCCCGGTATGGGCGCCGTCGCTTCGACCTTTATTGCTGGCGTCATCTCCGCCCGCAACGGCCATTCCGTTCCCGTCGGCTCACTTAGCCAGCTCGCCCACATCCGTCTAGGCAAGCGGGAAGAGAACCGCAACCCACTTATTCGTGAGTTCGTGCCCCTGGCCGATCTCGGTGACCTCGTCTTCGGCGGCTGGGATCCCATCAGCCCGAACGCACTCGAAGCCGCCCGCACCGCTGGCGTGCTCGAAGACCGTGACCTCGGCCCCATCTCGGCCGAACTCGAAGGCGTCGTTGCCATGGACGCCGTGTTCGATCAGCGTTGGGTGAAGCGCCTCGATGGCACGCGAGTCAAGACCATCACCGACAAGATGGCCCAGGCCGAGGCCCTCATTGCCGACATCGAGAACTTCCGCACCGAAAACAACTGCGACCGTCTCGTCATGGTGTGGTGCGGTTCAACCGAGGCCTACCAAGAAGCCAGCGCCGTGCACATGACGATCGAGTCATTCGAAGAAGGCCTGCGCAACAACGACGAGAACATCTCGCCCAGCCAGATCTACGCCTATGCCGCGCTGATGTCGCATGTTCCGTTCGCCAACGGTGCACCGAACCTTTCGGTCGATCTTCCCTGCATGCGCGAACTGTCCGCACGCGAGAACGTGCCGATCGCCGGTAAGGACTTCAAGACTGGCCAGACCTGGCTTAAGACCCTTCTTGCTCCTGGACTCAAGGCCCGCATGCTCGGTCTTCGTGGTTGGTACTCCACCAACATCCTTGGCAACCGTGACGGTGAAGTGCTCGATGATCCGGACAACTTCAAGACCAAGGAGGTTTCGAAGCTTGGCGTGATCGACTCGGTGCTTCAGCCCGAGGTGTACCCCGAGCTCTACGGCAACGTCGACCACGTTGTGCGCATCAACTACTACCCGCCGCGCGGTGACAACAAAGAGGGTTGGGACAACATCGACATCTTCGGATGGATGGGGTACCCGATGCAGATCAAGGTCAACTTCTTGTGCCGTGACTCAATCCTTGCTGCGCCGATCGTTCTTGACCTTGCGCTGTTCATGGACCTCGCAGCTCGCGCTGGCCAAAGTGGCGTGCAGGAATGGCTGAGTTTCTACTTCAAAGCTCCCCAGGCCGCGACGCCGATCCCGGCAGAGCACGACTTGTTCATCCAGCAGACCAAGCTCAAGAACACATTGCGCGAATGGATGGGCGAACAGCCCGTCACCCATTCCGAAGCAGGCTGATCACGGAATTTGGAAGGACCGGCGCTGGTGGACATCCACCGGCGTCGGTCCTTCTCTCGTTTTGCAGCGGCTCGCTGAGACAACCCTCGCCCGTTCCCGCTAGGGTCCGGGTTCGCAAACGAAGCGGCCGGAAGCCCGGCCCACATCACCTTCCGGAGAATCAACATGCCAGTCCCCACACCCGCCGAACTCGGCCCCCTTGCCGGCCTCGCTGGCTCATGGGAAGGCGATCAGGGCATCGACATTTCGTACCACCACGATGTTGGCGAGATCGTCGAAACCCCCTACCGCGAAAAGGTTGAGCTCAAGCCGTTCGGCCCCGTCGACAATGGCGTTCAGCAGATGTTCGGCCTCGACTACCGCATGGCCGCTTACAAGCAGGGCGAAGACGAGCCATTCCACACCGAGGTTGGCTACTGGCTCTGGGACGCAGCGAACGGTGAATTCATGCGCTCCTTCATGGTCCCGCGTGGCCAGACCGTGATCGCCGGTGGTTCCGCCAAGGCCGATTCCAAGGTCATTGAACTTCGCGCCGAACGCGGTTCAACCTCCTACGGCGTGCTTTCCAACAAGCACCTCGAAGCCAACGCCCTCACGCCGTCCTACACCTGCACGCTCACCATCGGTGACGGCGAGTGGAGCTACGACGAGACCACGACCTACGAGGTCAAGGCCAAGGGCCTCACGATCGTTCACCGCGATCGCAACACTCTCAAGAAGGTCGGCTGAACAAGCCGCTCTTTCGAGCGAACGAAACAAAGGCCTCGGCTTCGGCCGGGGCCTTTGTCGTTTTCACAACGAGATTGTTTGCTCCGTGCAACCTGCGTGCGAACGACAGCGATGCAAAACAGAAACTGCCGACCCTTTCGGGCCGGCAGTGACTCAAATGGTTCCCCGAGGGGAGTGCAATCAGATGACGCGAACGTTCTCGGCCTGATCGCCCTTCTGACCCTTGGTGATGTCGAACTCGACGGTCTGTCCTTCGTCGAGGGTCTTGTAGCCCTCGGCTTGGATGTTGGAGAAGTGAACGAACACATCGTCGCCACCCTCACGTGAGATGAAGCCGAAACCCTTTTCGGCATTGAAAAACTTCACGGTACCTGTAGTCATTTCTCTACTTTTCATTTCATCGCGTTCCGTTTGAAC
>CANGMY010000210.1 GCA_947455015.1 Microthrixaceae bacterium
CCGCATATCGAGCAACCAGGCATTGCCGAAACGCTCTCGGAAGAAGCCGAAGTATGGAACGCGCTCGTTCTTGCGACCCGTGATTTCGTCGCAAAGAATCGATTCTCCGACGTTGTGATTGGTTTGTCGGGCGGCGTTGATTCAGCACTGGTTGCTGCAATCGCTGCCGATGCGGTTGGTCCTGAACACGTACACGGCGTGTTGATGCCGTCTCGTTACTCAAGTGATCATTCAATTTCCGATGCCGTTGCTCTTGCTGACAATTTGGGCGTTGAGTACCGAACAATTGCGATTGAGCCTGGACACGCCGCGCTTATGGAAATGCTTGCGTCGTCCTATGACGGTCAGTCCATTGGACTTGCGGAAGAAAATCTTCAAAGTCGTCTTCGCGCCGTAACGCTTATGGGATTGTCGAACGCGTTTGGTTGGTTGTTACTCAACACCGGCAACAAGAGCGAGTCCTCGGTCGGCTATTCAACGTTGTACGGCGACTCTGCAGGTGGGTACGCCGTCATCAAAGATGTTTCAAAGTTGTTGGTGTATCGACTTTGTCGGTACCGCAATGAACTCGAAGGTCGAGAACTGATCCCTGAAAGTGTTTTGGTAAAACCGCCATCGGCGGAATTGCGTCCCGATCAACGTGACGACCAAAGCCTCCCGCCATACGAAGAGCTCGATCCGATTTTGACAATGTACGTCGAAGGTGACCATTCGATCGAAGAAATCATCGATGCTGGTCACGATGCCGCGGTTGTCCAACGAATCGTTGGTCTTGTCGATTTGGCGGAATACAAACGCCGTCAGTCGCCACCAGGTCCACGTGTGACATCGAAGGCATTTGGCAAAGATCGCCGCCTTCCAATTGTCAACCGTTATCGCCGTTAGCCCATGCCGGGATTCCCCTAACCTGCGTCCATGGCGTTTCTCACCGCAGGCGAATCCGTTGAGCGCATGGCCGCGTACTGCCGCGTTGAGCAATTGCTGTTTGGACTGCTCGGTGGTTGGGCCGCCGAGGTTGAGATGCCTGCGGCAAAACTTGCGCTTCTCAACGCAGCCGATCACAGCGCCTGGCGAGCGAAGCGTTGGTTCGAGATGCTGCCCACCGCTCCGCCCGGACCTGACGCGTTGCTGACCCCCACCGAGGTGGAGCGTGAAGCGTTCAACCTCATGGTCGATCTCGTTGGCGATTCGCAGGCTGCCCGCATGGTCGTGGCCTATGAGGAGCTACTTCCTGGCTTGCAGGCTGCGATGTCTGCCCATCTTGAACGGACCACAGCCGTCGCCGACGGCCCAATCCGGCGCCTCCTCAACATCGCCATTACCGACATCTCGAACGATTCCGCCGAGGGCATCGGCCCGATGGAACTCGTGATGGGTACGGCCGAAAACCGGTCCGCGGCCGAGCGGGTTGGGGCGGAACTGGCCGCTGCCAGCGCCCGAATTGGCCACATTTTCGGGGCCTGACGACTCTTTCTTGGCCAATCGCCGCCCGCTTGGTTGGGGGGCTTGACCGGACCGGTATCGTTGACACACCCCGGCGGCCCCCATGGCCGATTCTCCGGGCCGAAGTCCCGAGGTGTGGCAGTGGCAAAGGAACGTGTTGAACGCGACGAAGAGGATCTCGTTCGTCTCTATCTCACCGACATTGGCCAGTACCCCCTGCTCACGAAGGACGACGAAGTTCGTCTCGCGCAGGCCATCGAGGGTGGCGTTGCGGCTCGCGCCGAAATGGACGCGGCCAAGACCCTCACTGTTGCTCGCAAACGCGAACTGAAGCGGTCGATCAAACAGGGCGACGACGCCGAGCGCACCTTCGTGCAGTCAAACCTTCGTCTTGTTGTCTCGATCGCAAAGAAGTACCAGGCCTCTGGTCTTCCACTGCTTGATCTCATTCAGGAAGGCAACCTTGGCCTTATGCACGCGGTCGAGAAGTTCGACTGGCGCAAGGGTTTCAAGTTCTCAACCTATGCAACTTGGTGGATCCGTCAGGCCATCACCCGCGGTATCGCCAACACTGGTCGAACCATCCGTCTCCCAGTTCACGCTGGCGACACGCTTGCTCGTTTGCAGAAGGCGCGTGCGCGTCTTGAACTGAAGCTCGGTCGTCCCGCAACCCTCGCCGAACTTTCGGCCGAGGTTGAAATGCCGGAAGACAAAGTCACCGAAGCGCTTCGCTTCGCAGCCGAACCACTTTCACTTTCTGAGCCCCTTCGTGAAGACGGCGACGCCGAACTCGGCGACGTTGTTGAAGATCGCTCGGCCGAGTCTCCATTCGAGGTTGCGGCGACTGCGCTGCTTCCCGAGGAAATCAGCCGCCTGCTTTCGCCGCTCGACGAACGCGAGCGCGAGATCCTCAAGCTTCGTTTCGGTCTCGACCGCGGCGAACCTCGGACGCTTGAAGAAGTTGGCGAACACTTCAATCTCACTCGCGAGCGCATCCGTCAGATCGAAGCTCGTGCAATGTCGAAGCTTCGTCACCCGTCGTCAGATACCGGCGCACGCGACCTCCTCGCCGTCTGATCGTTTCGCGGAGTTACCGCGGTCATGGTCAATCAGTTCGACGACGATCCCGACGCTGAATTTGCAACTGCTGGCGTTCGGCCGGCTCCTTCAGTGACGCCCGGACCAAATCCGCCGCCGCCAGTATCGGTAACTGACGACACCACCGACCAACGGGGTTGTGTTGCTGTGCTCATCGTGGGTGCCGTGTTGGCGATCATTGCGCTGGTACTGGCCATCGTGTTGGTCGTCATCGGATTACGCATTTTCGGGAAATCTGACGAAAGTGCGAACGCGAAAATTTTGCAAGAAGTCTTTGTTGAAACTGGCATTGCCACTGCCAGCCGCGATGCCGTCCATCCGCCGCAGCGCGATATTCACCTCGGAGCCTGCGAAAGTGACGGCGGCGAGGGCGTGAAAGCCTCCGGAACCGTCACCAACTGGACGAGTGAATCCGCCGACTACGAGATTGACGTGTCATTCCGCTCCAGCGGCCCGGGGAGCACAGGCGAGGAATTTGCCGCCAGTTCCGTCATGGTGAAGGCCGTACCTGAGCATGCGACCACGAACTGGGCAGCGATTGCACCTCGCCCCGATCAAGGCGCGTACGCCTGTCGGTTGGTCACAGTGAACCGCTGGCCCACGGGGACGACTCCGCCCTCCTGAGTGCACCGAACTCGCAATGGAACCGAACAGAGGCTCCGTTCTAGAGTGACCGTCATGAAGAAGCTTCTCGTCCTCATCGTCGTTGTCGCCCTTGCCGCCTTTGCGGTGAAGAAACTGCAAGACGCCTGAATCAGCCTGACCTCGACGTTGATCGTCGGGTCAGGAACCACCACCCGAGGAATAGTCCAGCGGACACCCCGGTGGCGATCGCCGCGCCTGTCGCTATGCGACCAGGCGGAGGCAGCGTGACGCGTTCGCGCAACGGAACGCGCTGAGTGAATGACAGGATCGGCCAGCCTTCGGCCGTAGCGATGCGCGTGAGTTCTCGGTCGGGATTCACCGCAACTGGATGACCAACAGCGCGCAACATTGGTTCGTCAGTCGCTGAGTCGGA
>CANGMY010000211.1 GCA_947455015.1 Microthrixaceae bacterium
AGCCTTCCTTGACGAGTGGCTTTCGCAGCCATTGTTTTCATCGCTCTCTGCCGAACAATCGTTTCGCGAACTTCGTGCCACGAATTCAGCGTCTGGTTTGGCATCGAGTTTGAGGCTGTGCGGAACGGGTACGCAGGAACCGTTGTGGGATCGACTCGGCGAACTCAACATGCCGGTACTCGTCATCGCCGGCGCAAACGACGACAAGTTCACAAATCTCGGCAATCAACTTGTCGAATCGATTGGAGCGAATGCATCGATGCAACTCATCGACGACGCGGGTCACAGCGCACAGTTAGAAAATCCGGCGGCAACCGCATCAGTCATTACCAACTGGCTGTCGGAAACGCTGTAATCAGCCGCCGATGAACAATCCGGCGGAGATCAATACGCCGAAGGCCAACTGAATCTTTCCCGTTGCTCCGAGTACAGGAATCAGAGCAGGACCCCGAGCGCCCTCAATCACGCGCTGCACTGGCTTGCGAGCAAGAAGAATCGCAAACATCGAGAGCGCGCCTGCTGGCCGTTGCGAAAGTCCGCACAAGAACGGCACCGTGATGAACGGCAGAACCACGAGCACGATGTAGAAGATTCGTGTGCGCTTGTCGCCGAGGCGAACAGCAAGTGTGCGCTTTCCTGATTCGGTGTCACCCGGAATATCGCGAAGGTTATTCACCACGAGTAACGCCGTCGCAAAAAGACCAACAGGAATCGAAACGAGAAGCGTGAGCGGCGTAACACGTTCGATCTGCACGAATGCCGAACCAGTTGTTGCCACAATTCCAAAGAACACGAATACGAACACTTCGCCCAAACCCGCGTAACCATACGGGCGCGGTCCACCTGTGTAGAACCATGCAGCAGCAATTGCCACAAGGCCGACAGCGATCAGCCACCAACTCGTGGCCGCCGCAAGGCCGAGTCCAGCGACGGCAGCGACACCGAAGGAGAGAAACGCAGCGCGCTTTACTGCGCTCGGCTTCTTGCGCCCAGACCCCGTGAGTCGCATCGGCCCGACGCGATCGGCGTCAGTTCCGCGGATCCCGTCGGAATAGTCATTGGCGTAGTTCACGCCGACCTGCAGCGCGAGCGAGACCACGAGGGCAGCGATGAAACGCCAGATGATGAGCCCCTTCAGTGCATTGGTGTCGCCATTCATGCCGGCCGCAGCGGCAGTGCCGACAAGCACGGGCACCAGAGCCGCAGGCAGGGTTCGGGGTCGGGCTCCAGCAATCCAGTCCTTCATAGGCGGCAAGTGTGGCCGGTGGAGGCCGAGCCCGCCGAATCTGAGGCCTAGCCTCACCACGATGCAGGAATTGGTGGCGATCGCCCAAACCGGCCAGGGCTTTGTCGAGACCCTCTCAACGATCTGGGAACGCGGCGACGCGGCCATGCCCCTCGACCCTCGCCTTCCTGATGCCGCCAGAGCCTCCCTCATTGCTGCCCTCGCCCCCACTCGCCTCATTGAGGCGGATGGCACCGAACAGCATCTCAATGGTCGTCAGGTCGACACTGGCGATGCCCTTGTGATTGCCACATCCGGAAGCACCGGAACACCGAAGGGTGTCGTGCATTCGCATGCGTCGCTCGAGGCATCAGCACGCTCAACGTCGATTGCGCTTGGCGTCGACGTTTCAAACGATCGCTGGTTGTGCTGTCTCCCACTCACCCATATCGCCGGTCTCGCCATCGTGGTTCGTTCGCGAACATTCTCGATCCCACTCGTTGTTCACGATCGATTCGACAGCGAAGCGGTACAGCACGCCGCGCGAGAGGGAGCGACACTCACCTCGCTCGTTCCGACCACGCTTGCACGCATTGATTCGAGTCTCTTCCGCCGCATCATTGTTGGCGGACAGGCATCACCCGAGAACCTTCCCGACAATTGCCGTGCCAGTTACGGCATGACCGAAACTGGCAGCGCCGTGGTATTCGATGGCGACATTCTCCCGGGCGTCGAACTTCGAATCGTTGATGGCGAGATTCAGGTACGCGGCGACATGTTGTTACGTTGCTACCGAGACGGCACCGACCCCCGCACCACCGACGGTTGGTTCCCGACGAACGACGCCGGCGAACTTGTCAATGGTCGCCTCGTCGTGCACGGCCGTCGTGGCGACCTCATCATTTCTGGCGGCGAGAACATTTGGCCTGCACCCGTCGAGGAATCGATTTCCGCGCTGCCATCGGTCACCGAAGTTGCCATCGTCGGAAGACCTGACAACGAATGGGGCCAAATCGTCACCGCCATCGTGGTGGCAGCCGATCCGTCAGCACCGCCCACGCTCGATCAACTTCGAGACCACGTGAAACAGACGCTTCCTGCATACTGTGCGCCACGACGCATCGAGCTTCTCGATGCCCTTCCACGCACTTCGCTCGGAAAAGTCGAACGTAAATCGCTCTAGCGACACTTGCACCAAAGGGGAACCCATGACTGAAACAGACGCACCAAGCCTTCTCGTCGAACGCGAAGGACCAGTGCTCATCCTCACAATGAATCGACCGCATCGTCGAAATGCATTGGTGCCCGACATGCTCGTTCGCTTCGCCGATGCATGGGACCTCGCCGACTCCGACGATTCCATTCGCTGCGTGATCCTTACCGGCGCCGGCGATGTTGCCTATTGCGCCGGCGGCGATTTGAACGATGGCTGGATGTCAGGCGAAGTCACCGAAGAAGCGAAGCGAATTCAGGAGCGCCTCAAGGACGATCCCGGAGTCGTCGGCAAGGGTTTGCTCCTCACCCATTGGTGCACGAAACCGATCATTGCGGTCGTGAACGGACAATGCATGGGCGGTGGTTGCGAAATGTTGCAAGCGACCGACATTCGCATCGCCGAGGAGCACGCCACGTTCGGTGTTCCCGAAGTGAAGCGTGGACTCATCGCCGGCGCCGGCTCGACCATGCGCTTAAAGCGACAGATCCCCTATGCCGTTGCAATGGACATGCTGATCACTGGTCGAGTGCTCGATGCCGAAGAAGCACTTCGCTGGGGACTCGTAAGCCACATTGCGCCGAGTGGCGCAGGAATGACCAAGGCTCGAGAAATCGCCGATGTGATTTGTGCCAATGGTCCCCTCGCAGTCAAAGCGGCGAAGGCCTCGGCCATCGCGACAGGCTGGCTGCCTGAGGCCGAAGCTCAGCCAATCGAAATCGGTTTCGTTTCGCCAGTGATGCGATCGGAAGATGCAAAAGAAGGCATGAAGGCCTTCGCCGAAAAGCGCACCCCAAATTTCCAGGGCAAGTAACGAAGGCCTGCTTAGTTCAGCTCTGACGGAAGCGGTCCGAAGCGGCCATCTTCGCGGTCGATCGCATCGATCATCGCCATGTCATCTTCGGTGATCGTGAAGTCGAACACATCGAAGTTCGACTGGATTCGCGACAACGTCGCCGACTTGGGAATCGTGACGATGCCGTGTTGGATTTCCCAGCGGAGCGCCATCTGCGCTGGTGTCCGGCCGTAGTTATTCGCCAACATCACGAGAAGCGGATCATTGTCTACCGCTCCACGAGCGATGGGACCCCACGCTTCTGTCACGATGC
>CANGMY010000212.1 GCA_947455015.1 Microthrixaceae bacterium
GTCGACGGCGAAGCACTTGCCACCCTCGTGGTGAACAAGATCCGTGGCACCTTCAACTCGGTTGCCGTCAAGGCTCCTGGCTTCGGCGAGCGCCGCAAGGCAATGCTCGCTGACATGGCCATCCTCACCGGTGGTCAGGTCATCAGCGAAGAGATCGGCCTCAAGCTCGACTCGGCCACTCTCGATCTTCTCGGCACCGCCCGCAAGGTTGTTGTGACCAAGGACGAAACCACCATTGTTGAAGGCGCTGGCGAATCCGCCGACGTCAACGGTCGTGTTGCGCAGATCAAGCGCGAGATCGAAGACACCGATTCCGATTGGGATCGCGAGAAGCTCCAAGAGCGTCTTGCGAAGCTTTCGGGCGGCGTTGCGGTCATCAAGGTTGGCGCAGCCACCGAAGTTGAACTCAAGGAAAAGAAGCACCGCATCGAAGACGCACTCAGCGCAACTCGTGCAGCAATCGAAGAAGGTGTTGTCGCCGGTGGCGGTACCGCACTTCTCCGTGCACGTGCATCGCTGAACAAGACCATCGAATCGCTTGAAGGCGACGAAGCCACTGGCGCTCGCGCTGTCTACCGTGCGCTCGAGGCTCCGGCCCGACTCATCGCTGACAACGCTGGCCACGAAGGTGCCGTCATCGTTCAGCAGGTCGAAGCCGCAAAGGGCTCGACCGGTTTCAACGCTGCAACTGGCGAGATGGTTGACCTTCTCAAGGCTGGCGTCATCGACCCGGCCAAGGTCACCCGCGCTGCGCTGCAGAACGCAGCGTCGATTGCGGCTCTGCTCCTCACCACCGAAGCACTCATCGCCGATAAGCCCGATGATGGCGGAGGTGCAGCTGCCGCTGCTGCCGCCATGGGCGGTATGGGTGGCATGGGCGGAATGATGTAACTCAACCCGCTCGGGTTGTTCGCAACGGCCGGTCCTTCTGGGCCGGCCGTTTGCGTTTTGTTGCGTTTTGTTGCGTTCACTGATTGTTCACTTCCGTTTCCTATGGTCTGTGCTGTTATCGGCCCCTAGGACCCACCAGCTCATGTCGCGAGTTCGATTCCCCAACTTGATCGTTGTTGTGGTCATCGTGATTTGTCTCGTCGCGGCGTCGAGCGGCTTTGTGGCGACGATGTCAGCAGCACTTCGTACCTCGTCGTTTTCGCCAGCATCAGTACCCGTTGTGGCCACGGCGGTGACTTCAGGCGACTATCACTCCTGCGCGCTCATCAGCACTGGTGGCATTAAATGCTGGGGCAACGGGCCGGGAGCATTGTTGGGGGCGGGCCCTTCTGTCGGTGCAAGCTCAACTCCTGTTGATGTGCTGACCGTCAACGATGCAACGGCGATTTCGGCGGGCGGTGCCTCAACATGCGCAATTGTGACTGGTGGGGCAGTCAAATGTTGGGGCGGGAACTACTCAGGGCAATTGGGTGATGGCACGAGAGACGATCAGTCAATTGCTGTTTCAGTCGTGGGTTTGACCGAAGCGGTGACGCAAGTCGTTGTTGGTGCAGGGCACGCGTGTGCACTCACTGTCTCGGGTGGGGTGAAGTGTTGGGGTAAGAACGACGACCAGCGACTTGGTGACCCGACCTTCCCGCTCGGTGATGTCTCCACAACCGCAGTCTCGGTGCTCGGTCTCGAATCCGGCGTGACATCACTCTCTGCCGGTGTGAATCACACGTGTGCAGTAGTCAACGGTGCTGCGAAATGTTGGGGACGCAACGACTACAGCGCCCTCGGCGGTACTTCGAATGGCGAACTTGTACAGGTGCAGACATTGACCAGTGGCGTGGTTGCTGTCGGCGCGGGTCAGGTTCATTCGTGTGCACTGATGGACACCGGAATCGTGAATTGTTGGGGCGCGGGATGGGGTGGCGGTGGTCTTGGTCGAGGAGATGCCGGTCCCGATGGGGATCCCGTCCCTGGACCAGTTGTGAATCTCACCAACGCGGTCTCGCTCAATGTGAACTCGTCGATCTCTTGTGTCGTTACCGCGTTGAGCGAAGTGAAGTGCTGGGGATTGAATAACTCCGGACGTTTCGCAATGGGCGATCCCAACAGTGCGTGGTACAACTCGCCACAACTTGCGACGGGTTATCCCGAGTCCACGCAGATAAGCAGCGGCGCTGGACACACGTGTGCCCTCACAAGTCGAGGCAAAGTTCGCTGTTCCGGAAGTAATTGGAATGGCGCCTTAGGTGCAGGCAACGTTTCTGATCAGGCAAATGGGATCGATGTCATCGGGATCGACGGAACTCCACCTCCGAGTCCGCTCAAGCTGATGTTCGATCCAATCGTGACATCTTGCGGAACCTCAACCGCTGGCGTTGTGCTGTCGGGGAATGTCAACGCGACAATCGACTGGGGCGACACATCGAGTGATGTGGTCTCTGTTGACGGAACTATCGAACACACCTATTCCGACTCAGCGGCGCATGAAATTTCGATCTCAGGGTCGGCGAGCCATTTTTCTGCGTCTACCGGTCAGCCTGGCGCTCATTGCGTGACGGGAGTCTCGCAATGGGGAACGCTTGGACTCACGAGCCTCTCGAACGCGTTCAATAACTTGAGCAATCTGGTCGCGGTGCCTGCGGACTTGCCCTACACCGTCACGGATGTGAGTTCGATGTTTGAGTCGACCTCATCGTTTAATCAAGACATTTCAACTTGGGACACATCGCACGTCACGAACATGAGCGGAATGTTTTCGTGGACCCAAAGTTTCAACCAGCCACTCGCGTTGTGGGATGTCTCGAACGTTACGAATATGGCAAACATGTTCAACAACTCGTCGTCGTTTAATCAGCCGATTGACTCGTGGAATACGGCAAAGGTCGGAGCGTTCAGGGCGATTTTCTGGGGCGCATCGAGATTTGATCAATCGTTACCAAATTGGAGTTTCGCTTCCGCGCACGTAGCAGCGCTCTGGCAGTTTGTGGGTAGCGGAGGTCTGAGCCGAGAAAACTTCAGTTCCTCGCTCATCGGCTGGGCTAGTCGTGCGCAGAACAGTGGAGTCATGGCGTACTTCGGCGTCGAATATCTGGCGAGTGCCTCAGATGCGGTAGCAAACCTTCGTTCCAAGGGTTGGGACATCCGCGGAACCTCGCTCTACGTGCCTCCGACAACAACTTCGACGACTGAACCGCCGACGACCACCACAACGTTGCCTCCGACCACAACGACGACTGAACCTCCGACGACAACGACAACGTCAACCACCACAACGTCAACCACCACAACGTTGCCTCCGACCACAACGACTTCGACGTCGACAACTCTTCCGCCGACTTCCACTTCGACAACGATTTCGACAACGACAACGACGACTCTTCCGCCGACCACAACGACAACGACCTTGCCTCCACCCTCGCCGATCTACAGCGTGGTGTTTTCCTGCGGCGATGGGTCCGGCTCAGCACCAGCAGACCAAACAGGACTCCTTCGTTCGACAGTGGTCCTCCCCACCACGGCCTCACCCTGCGATGCGCCATTTGGGTCTGAGTTCTCGGGGTGGCGCTGCCTTTCCAC
>CANGMY010000213.1 GCA_947455015.1 Microthrixaceae bacterium
GACGGAACGTGGTTCTTTGTTCGACGCATTCACGAACTTTGGT
Source organism: Microthrixaceae bacterium (assembly GCA_947455015.1). Taxonomy (GTDB): domain Bacteria; phylum Actinomycetota; class Acidimicrobiia; order Acidimicrobiales; family Acidimicrobilacustridaceae; genus Acidimicrobilacustris. The sequence goes on from CANGMY010000213.1 coordinate 44, forward strand.
ACGGAGAAGAAGCACCCACGTCGCCACTTGGGTTGGCACCAGCGCAATGGCCGAAGAATCACGATGGTCTGGGCACCGTTCCGGCTTCGTGGCCTTCATGGACGACGTTTTGGGGCGATCACGAGTGAACTCTTTGTTCCTACCATCGCTAGCGTCATGACATGCAAGTTGCGTTTGTGACAACGGTTGATCAGGACGCGATTCATGATGACGTTGACTTGCCTCTGCAGAAATCGGCGTTCGCAAATGCGGGTATTGAGCTTGTTCAGGCGCCGTGGGACGACGCGTCAGTTGCTTGGAACTCATTCGACGTCGTGGTGGTGCGAAGCCCGTGGAACTACGTCGATCGCCTCGATGAATTTCTTGATTGGTTAGCGGCCCGTCAAGGCCTGGCTCAGTTTCACAATCCAGTAGCGCTCATCGAATGGAACATGGACAAGCATTATCTCGCTGATCTCTCTGCGAGGAATGTTCCGATTGTTCCAACGGTGTTTGTTGATGCGATCGATGACTTCCCAGGGGCTGCATCATCTGTGGGCAGCCCAGAAATTGTGGTGAAGCCCACGGTCTCTGCCGGCAGCCGCCTCACTGGCCGATTCACGCGTGACGATCAGGCGGCCGCCGTCCTTGCGAATGAGATTCTTGCCAAGGGTTTCACGGTGATGGTCCAACCATTCGCTACACGTGTTGATACCGAAGGCGAAATCGGAACGGTGTTGTTCGACGGAGTGCGGTCGCACTCTTTTCATAAAGCTGCACTTCTTGCCGAAAGTGGGGCACTTGTGGGCGGTGAGTATCGAGAGGAGATCATGGCGGTCGTTGCTCCCGACGATGTCCTTGACGTCGTCGAAGCAGCATCGGCAGCAGTGAGGGCAATTGCGCGCGAGCGAGGTTGGTTAGGTCCGGAAGATCAGCTGCTCTACGGGCGCTACGACGTCATTCGTCTTGACGACGGAACTCCTGCACTTCTCGAAGCGGAACTCTTTGAGCCGTGCTTTTTCTTGATGACAGACAGCAACGCCGCCAGTCGCTTTGTTGAGGCTGTGCGCCGTCGAATCGACAGTTAACTCAGGACGAACTGGCGAGAGTTCCTGCGAAGATCTGCCAAGCGAGTGCACTCTTCGCCACGAGGCTCAACACCAGGTACACCTTTTCGCCGTAGAGGTAGTCCGCGAACTTTCCTTTGCCGCGGTATTGCAGCCACTGGTTTAAGGCAAAGCAGTTGAAGAGCAGGAACAACGAAATGACGATGAAGTAGACGAATACCGGCACACCGTCGCTGTTGGCGGCAACGCCATTGACCATCGTTGTATCGGTGGCTGCGGTCACGAGCCCGATGAGGATCGCGATCCACGGAACAATTCCAGCGATGCAGCCGAAAATGAATGGCCACCAGGTAACGCTTTCGCGGTTCCGATTGACCTGTTCCATAACAAGACCGAACAGAATCATCGCTGCGTTCACACCAAAGAGGGCGATGATTGCATAAAGGTTATTGATGCCGTTCAAGAGCCCGATCAGGATGATCATGATCGAGGCGCTCACTGAGTACTCGATCCAGCGTGCGTAGTTGATTCCTTGAAGAAGGTTGCGTTCGTACCAGGCGCGAACCGGTGTGAGCGACGTGAGCAGGTGGTCACCAGCAGCGAGAAACAAGAAGATTGCGATCGCTATCGCAAAGTTGAAACTGAAGAAGGTCTTACTCACAGTCGTAAGTGAGCCTTCGGCTCCGGGCGGACCGGTCTGCACGGCCGCCACGATCGGAATTGCGAACGAGCTGCTGAGAACGAGGATGAGGATGCCCTGCACAAGGTGCAGGCCACCGACTCCGATGTTCCACTTGCGGAGGTTCTGAAGTCGCGCTGGCTGATCGGTCATTGGATCAGCGTATGTGGGCCCGAGCGCAAACCTCAGGATGCATGCACAGAAGTAACGACGGCGAATCGACGGTCCGCGAATTCACCGTTGAACATTTGTACGGGAAGTACTTCGTGGAGTGAGTAGGAACTGAACGCCACAAGGGTGTTGTCGTTGCATGGGTGATCGGTCCATGTTGAAGCGGGTGTCCAAGGTCCGTCTTCGGAAGCGACCTCCGAGTAATCCCACAGTCGCAGTCCACCACCGGTGAACGACTGCGGCTGGCGGAACGCGTGCCACACCAAACTGATGCGACGGGTGAGGGCTGCCTGTGCGCCCGCCCCCGGGTCGTTGTCGATGTGCGGAGCGTGAAAACTGGCGTGACCGCTAGCGGTGACCGCCGGTGACTCCAAGCAGCAACCGTGAATATCGTTTACCGGAGCGCCTTGCGTGGAAAGTGCACCGAGGACTTCATCGAAGCGATGCTCAATTTCTGTAATGACTGGTCCGACTGCTTGCGGATTCACAAGAGCGAGCGCCTCACGACCTGCAATTCGGTTCGACCAAAACTGGCTTTCGAGACCTGTGAGCTGATCAAGAACGAAGTCATGCACGTCCTTTGGGAGAAAGTTCTCGATGGCAAAAAAAGGTGCGGTCCGGGTTCGCAACACGAGCGCTTGGACTCGTAGTTCCGCAAGAGCGTCGCGATCGGCATCGTCCATATCGAATGAACTCAGCCGGTGTATTTCGGTGTCGACTCGTCGGCTGGCGCAGTTGTCGTCGTGGAGGTGGTGGGGGTCGGAGTCACCGTGATCGAAACCAACCCGGGCTGATTGCTGGTTCCGCTAATGAAGAGGGCGGGCGGACATGCATCCTGGGCTTCGGTCGGGGCCGGATAGAGGGCACCGATTCCGTAGCACCGACCACCGACATAGCTGAACGAGTCTGGTCCGGAATAACCAGGGTTCGGTGTGTAAGTGGCATAGGCGCCAGTATTGACGACTCCCGACGACGTATTCGTGACGGTGACGGTTCCATGTGCCGGTTGGTCAACGACCCACCATACGGTGCTTCTCGTGTCAAAGCCGACGCCTGAAAACTGGATCTGGACAGGTGTGTCCGCTGTTGTCGTGGCGGTCTTCGGATCGACCGATGGTGCAGGTTGCGCCGAAGCGTTTCGAGGATGTGTCACAGAAGTAACGAGGGGCGCAATAGCCACTGCAGCAGCACCGGCGATGAGTCCGCCGATGAGCACACGGCGCGAAATGCCTTTTGGTTCGTCAAGAAGTCCGGCTTCGGAAAGTTGATCGATTGCGCTATCAATGGCTGCGGAATCGGCAGCCCCGGTTGTGGCTGCGACGCGTGCTTCGATCGCAGCGATATCGGCGGTTCCATCGCATGCGCTGAAGACTGCTGCGGCGACGCCCTTAAGGACGTGGCCGGTGTCGTTGGTGGGGTCATAGACCAGAACGCCTTCGCCGTTTGGTCGGGGCGAAATAACAAGGTCTGTGCGAACGACGGGCTTCAACATGGGGAGGGTGTCCTTTCGAGGGTGATAGTCCACCATGCCAA
>CANGMY010000214.1 GCA_947455015.1 Microthrixaceae bacterium
CGAGCGATCACGTTCTGCATCGGAACGCCGTCGACTTCGATGATTGCGTTGCGTTCACGCAAATGCGGATCCTTCACGACATCGGCCATCGAATACACCGGCGCAACGGCAACCTCTGCACGTTCCGCCTCAGCAAGCACAAGTTCAAGTGGCCGTTGCGACACCCATTCGCCGACGATCTTGTCGATGAGCTCGCGATTGGCAACGCGGTTCTCGAATCCGTCGAAACGCGGATCATCAGGAGCGCCCACCAGGGCCATCAGACGCTGGGCAACTGACTCCGCAGTCGTTGAGATCGCGACCCACTTCCCATCAGCGCAGCGATAGGTATTGCGCGGCACTGAATAAGGGATGCCTGATCCAAGACGAGGCTGTTCGTAACCCGTGAGAGCGTTCGCTGAAAGCAACGGACCCATCAGATGCAGCATTGACTCGAGAAGGTTGACATCGACGACCTGACCAACGCCTGAATGCACTGCAACCATCGTGGCGAATGCCGCAACAATTGCCGTCACCTCATCAGTGAGGGCGATGGGTGGAAGCGTTGGCGCACCATCGGGTTCACCATTCACATTGGCAAAGCCCGACATCGCTTCGGCCAACGTCGCAAAGCCCGGACGCTCGCGATACGGCCCGGTCTGTCCAAAACCCGTTACTCGAGTAATGACCAACTTCGGGTTCGATACATGGAGGGTGTCGGGGTCGAGACCCAGCGCTTCCAGTTTTCCGGGCCGAAAGTTTTCGACGAGCACGTCAGCCGTAGCAAGCAACCGTCGAAGTACCGACAGCCCTTCTTCGGTTTTCAGATCAAGAACAATGGTGCGCTTGCCCCGCCCGGCAACCTTCCAGAACAAGGTGACGTCATCAGATGGATCGCGCCATCCCATATCGCGAACGGTGTCGCCCTTTCCAGGGCGCTCAACCTTAATGACGTCGGCACCGAAGTCGGCCAGATGTCGAGCACAACCGGGCCCGGCAAGCACCGTAGAAATATCAATGACACGAAGATCAGACAGCGGCGATGCGGGCGAACTCATTAGGCGACGTTATCCAATCGGGTTGAACTTCGAACTTCCATCAGCAAGCGTCACAACGAGTTCGCCGGCAGCAGAACGCAGAACCGTCGGCTCAGCACCTTCCAGAAGCCCCGGTGCTGCCGCAACCACACCAGTACGCGCGGCATTGTCAGAGTGCCGACTGAGAGCGATTGCTTCATCAAGAAGTTCGCGAGCTGAGTTGTCGAGCAGTGAGAGATCATCAGAGACCAAAACCATTCCGCCGGAAACCCCAACAGCTTGGGCCCAAGTCCGCGCTGCGTTCGGGCTCAGTTCCGTCTGTTCTGCGCGCAGCATCACACAGTCGGGATCGTTGAGCCACAAGCGACGATGCATAAACGATCGCGTCGCCGTTGCCGCCCACGCATGTCGCGTTGCTGGTTGTGTGCCCGAATAGCCAGAAAACAGCAGAACGTTTGAAGGCAGTGACCACGCAGGAGCGACATCGGCGCCGATTCGATTGCCATCAATGACACCAACCGAATTCGCTAGTGGGACTCCACACCCAAGCAGGAACGTTTCGTCGCCCGCCCCAGCACGTATCGCGTCGAATCCAGCGCGCACGCGTTGCGCTGGCGTGAACGATTGATCGGCCCACACACCATCGAAGGACGGAGAAAACGTGAAGTCGAGTTTCAAGTAGGTGAATCCCATATCGACGACCGTGGCCGCGAGAGCGCGCAAGTGCTCCTGAACCTCGGGAATCGTCGTGTCGAGCCCGTACATGAGACCGTCGCGACCGCCTTCCCACGGCGCATTGAACATGTTGATCAGTGGTTCGCCATCAAAACCGCGGGCCAGCCATTCAGGATGTTCGAGAGCGAGTCGCGAATCAGGTGCCGCCAGGAACGGCGCCAACCAAAGGCCTGGACGACGTCCACGATCGGCAATTGATGCAGCGAGTGCTTCGAGTCCATCGGGAAACTTTTGGTTTGTTGTGAGCCAATCTCCGATTGCCGATTGATAGCCATCGTCGACTTGGAAAACGTCGAAGGGCCAGTCGTCGGCGAGTCGCAGGTTCGACGTGATGTCGTTCTGCGTCACTCCGTGGAAGTAGTGGTACCAACTGCACCAACCAACCTGATGGTCAGCGTTGATGCGTGCGCCACCTATTGAACCAACCGTTGCCGCCCATCCGGAAAGCAGTGCATCGGCGGAGGCACCGTGCGCAATCAGTACGTCGTGAAGATCTCGCCGTTCCCCTTCGGCCGGAACAAGATCGCCGAGAAAGGCTTCGCACCAAAGTTCCGTGCCTGTCTCACCAGTGCGCAATCGGAGTGTGCCGTCGTGAAGATCGCCACCATTGAACGCAGCCAGGACAGGTTCGTTGGTGTCATCAACAAGAATTGTGAGCCATTCCGATCGCAGTTCATCGCCAACCTCGACAATTCGCTGGTCGGCTTGGTTGATGGCACGGATCAACTCAATCGACCCGGAAGCAAGCGATCGATCACGATCCTCACCAAAGACTGCGACGTCGCTCGGGCTCCAGGACTGATACCCGTGGCGCAGCATCCGCAGGCGGCCCGCAACATCAACCACGCGGAAGACGAGCGAAACCGAACGAACCAACTGAGCTGCAACGTCATCTCGGGCGATCCACCACGACCAATGTTCGGACTCTGCTCCTGCAGGTAGAACCGAACGTCCCCACGCATCCCCTGCAGTGATCCCAACGGCGAATCCGGAAGTTCCGTCGTGAGGGGTTGGACGGCGAGAAAGCGGAATTGAGCCGAACCCCGGCATCTCAATGCGATCAACGACAAGGCGCATTCGCCGAGCGTAGAACGCAACGCCACCGAGTCAGGGTGGTTGTGCGTACGATTCGCCAAACCTCAGGAGGAACCATGACTCGTATCGGCTATCAGATCCCCAACTTCACCTACCCGGGAGTTGGACCAGCAGAACTTTTTGATGCAATCGCGAAGCAGGCTGCGGCAGCAGACCAATCAGGCTTCGACACGATCATGGTGATGGATCACTTCTACCAATTGCCGATGCTTGGCGAGCCTTCGAAGTACATGCTTGAGTGCTACGCCACACTTGCTGCCCTCGCGCAACACACCACAAAGGCACGCCTTGCCGCGCTGGTCACCGGCAACACCTACCGAAACCCTGCACTTCTAGCGAAGACGATCACCACCCTCGACATCGTTTCGGGCGGTAGGGCGCAACTCGGAATTGGTGCTGGATGGTTCGAACTTGAACATGAGTCGCTCGGTTTCGAATTCGGCACGTTCACCGAACGATTCGAAAAGCTCGAGGAAGCGCTGCAGATCATTCTCCCAATGTTGCGCGACGAACGACCGACCTTTTCCGGCAAGCACTATTCGGTCGACAACGCCATCAACCAGCCGCCACCCATCAGCCGCATTCCGATCATGGTCGGAGGCTCAGGTGAA
>CANGMY010000215.1 GCA_947455015.1 Microthrixaceae bacterium
CCGTGCACTTCGTAGGTGTTGCGGCGACCTTCTTTGGTACGGGTGACATACCCAGCATCGACAAGGTCGCCGATAATCGCCTGGGCGGAGCGCTCGGTAATGCCAACGAGTTCAGCAACATCACGAGTGCGGAGGTCGGGGTCGCCCGCGAGGCAGACCAGCACATGACCGTGATTGGTGAAGAAGGTCCACTGAGGCTTCTCTGAACTACTCACGGCCGCTCGCTTCTATGAGATCTATTTCCTGAAACATAGAGCATAGGCGGAGTAGGCGATCGTCAGTCTGTCTACAAATTCGCGATCTTGGCGTTCTTTTCGGCAACAACGTCTTTGAGCTCAGCGGCATAGTTTCGAAGTTGCGTTCGCAGTCCTTCATCGCTGCGAGCAAGGATTCGAATCGCAAATAGCGCAGCGTTTGCACTTCCGTCAACGGCCATCGTTGCGACAGGAATACCCGCAGGCATCTGCACAATCGACAACAACGCATCGAGACCATCGAACGCGGGACGACGAACCGGAACGCCGATGACGGGAAGTTCCGTGGCCGACGCGATCATGCCCGGAAGGTGAGCCGCTCCCCCGGCACCAGCAATGATCACATCGATACCGTTCGATGCCGCTTGAGATGCGAATTCGAGCATCCCGTGGGGATCACGATGCGCCGAGACACAACGAACGATGTGATCAACGCCAAACCGATTGAGCATGTCAATCGCATCTTGCATGGCGCTCAGATCAGAATCGCTTCCCATCACTATCGCAACGCTCATGACATCTCCGGTTCTTGTTCGAGTTTTTTCGCTGCATCCAGCGCACGATCGATTGCTTGCTCTGTTGTATCTGCAATTGCAGTCACGTGACCAAGTTTGCGCCCAGGTCGCGGCGTCTTGCCATACATATGAACAAAAACATCTGGGCTGAGCGATTGATCCTGCGGTTCCCCGCGTGTATCGCCCACGATATTTGCCATCGCCGCAGCGGGAACAATCCGGTCTGTTGGTCCCAAGGGGAGGCCGGTGACCGCTCTCAGATGGTTCTCGAACTGTGAGGTCGCCGACGCCTCAATGCTGAGATGCCCAGAATTGTGCGGTCGTGCTGCGAGTTCGTTGACCAACAATTTGCCATCGAGAACAAAGAACTCCACCGCAAGGATGCCGACCACTTCAATTGCTTCAGCAATCGCGCGAGCGATCTCCATTGCTTCGTCTTCAAGCGCCGGAGCAATGTCGGCGGGAATGTGAACGATGCTGCACATGCCGTCTGATTGCACCGTTCGAACCGGCGAGTACGTGACCATGGTGCCGTCGTGCGCTCTCACAACTTGAACAGCAATTTCAATGTCAACATCAACGCGACGTTGAACAAGAACTGTGGTCTGACCCGTTGGAAACCATTCGCGCACTGCCGCTTTAGTCGAATCAAGCAATACCCCTCGACCGTCGTAGCCGCCTCTTGCCGTTTTCAAAACGGCGGCACCATCGAACTGAGAAATCGCGTCGAACGCCGAAGCGAGGTCACGGACCACGACCGTGTCGGGTTGCGCAATCTCGAGACGTTCGAAGAGCTCGTATTGCTTCTCCTTGTCGGTGGCAATCGCCATCGTTGTCGACCCCGGACGGACAATCACTCCTTCACTTTCAAGTTGCGCAAGCACTCGATAGTCAATGAGTTCATGGTCGAAGGTCAGCACGTCGCTTTGCCCAGCGAGTCGCCGGAGGTCGTCGAGAGCGAGTGCATCGCCGACAAACCCTTGTCTCCCGAAACTGAAGATCGGATCGTCTGCGACCTGGGCGAGCGACGTGATCTCCAGCCCGAGGTCATCGGCTGCTTCGGCCATCATCACGGCCAGCTGCCCGCCGCCAACAATGCCCACTCGATGACCAGATTCCATTGGATGAAGAGTAGGCGAGCAACGAAATCTCCAGCCCACGAACATCTGCAGCATCAGCCATTGAGGATAATTAGCGGCAATGTATTTCCGGTGTTATTATTCAGGAAACAGATAACTACAGGCAACGAGCCGCAGGAGCCCCATGGACGCCGACATCCTCAAGAACCTGACCGATCCAGCAATTCTGTTCTTCTTCCTCGGGGTCACCATCGGTCTGATTCGCTCGAATCTCGAGATCCCTGCCCCGATCGCCAAGTTCCTCTCGCTCTACTTACTCATGGCGCTGGGCTTCAAGGGCGGACAAGCCCTGGCCGATGCCGGCCTCTCCGGCGATGGCGCAAAGGTCATCGGGGCCGCCATCGTCCTCGCCCTCGTCATACCGGTCATCTGGTTCTTGGTCCTGCGCAAGCGCATTGACGCGTTCGACGCCGCCGCTATCGCCGCCACCTACGGCTCAGTAAGCGCGGTCACGTTTGTGACGGCATCGCAGTTCCTTGTGTCTCGCGGCGATGAAGCCGGCGGCCACATGACGGTGGCGATGGTGCTGATGGAATCCCCCGCCATCATCATGGCGGTGCTTCTCGCAACATGGGTGCGGGCGAAAATGAAGACATCGAACGCGAGCGTTGCCACACCAACCGCAGCCCTAGTTGGCGACAACCTCGCCACCACCGATTCACGCACTCTTGTTCCCGAAGCTCCGCATCCGGCCGGCGAACGCGGGCCCGAAGAAGGTGTCGATCATTCCGAACCGCCGATCTCTATCAAAGAGGTGTTCCGTGAAGCGTTCACTGATGGTGTGAATCTTCTGCTCGTCGGTTCGATGGTTGTCGGGTTCATCAGTGGACCCGCCGGCGGTGAAGCAATGGCGCCATTCATCAACGGCCTGTTCAAAGGACTCCTCTCCTTCTTCTTGCTCGAAATGGGGCTCCTTGTCGCTCGACGGCTTCGCGAAGTTCGCGATGTCGGGCCATTCCTCATTGCGTTCGGTGTCATCGTGCCGTTCATCAATGCGTCACTCGCACTCACAATCGGATGGGCGCTTCGGCTTCCCGTCGGCGACCTCACACTTCTTGCGGTGCTCGCCGCCAGCGGCAGCTACATCGTCGTGCCTGCAGTCGTTCGCTACGCCATTCCCGAAGCAGCGCCAAGTCGCTACCTCACACTGGCGCTCGGTATCACCTTTCCGATCAACATCACGATCGGTATACCGCTCTACTACGCAGTGGCTTCAGCGCTTGGAACGTGATTAGTCGCGCACAACCGGGACGGGACCGTCAATGGTGACAGTCCCGTCGGCGCGCGCTTCCACCGTGATGAAACCATGCGGACTCGGAACCGTTGCACGCGCCCATTCGAGATCGCCCAAGTTCGGCGCCACTCGCACTGCCGCATAACCCGGTTCGGCTGGCGTAATGCCGAGCACATGTTGAATGAGATCTCGTGTTGGCGTTGACGACCAACCGTGACAGCGCGTGCCGCCCGTCCAACATTCCGGCCAGGTGGTTTCACCCGCGTCGAGGAATACCTTCCAGTCGC
>CANGMY010000216.1 GCA_947455015.1 Microthrixaceae bacterium
CGGCGCGCATGACGCCACCCACCTGACCGGTTGCTCCGACGATACCTATACGCATAAGGGGAGAAACCCTAGTGGTCACCCCCTAGGGCTCCACCAACGAGTTTCGGTCCTGCCAACAAAGCCCCGAAATAGAGCCTCAAACAAGGGGTCGCGTCAGTCGACGTAGACGGGGCCGTCAGCCAGGCCGAAGGCATCGTGCAGGGCCACAACCGCTCGCTCGACATCGGCCTCGGCCACCACACAACTCACACGGATCGCCGACGTGGCGATCATCTCGATGTTGATGTTGTTCGCCGCGAGCGTTTCGAACACGGTGGCGGCAACACCGGGGTGCGATTTCATGCCCGCGCCAACGACGCTCACGCGAGCGATGGCGGGATCGCCGTTGACGCGCGTGGCTCCGATGTCTGCGGTGTGCTGTTCACAGATCGCGATCGCCGCTTCGAGCTCGCTATGAGGAACAGTGAACGAAATATCGGTAACGCCGTGATCAGAAGTGTTCTGCACGATGAGATCGACGTTGATATTGGAATCAGCCAGCGCACGGAACATCAGTGCCGCGATACCGGGACGGTCTGCGACACCACCGATCGTGACTTTCGCTTCGTCGGCATCGTGCACAACGGCAGAAACGATTGCTTGTTCCATCGTGGGGTCCTCCTTAGTGACGATCGTTCCGGTTTCCCAAGTAAATGCTGAACGCACATGAAGATCGACTCCGTGGGTACGGGCGAACTCAACAGAGCGCATCGCTGGTTTGGGACAACCGTTCGCCGTCATCTCGAGCAATTCATCGAAACTGATTTTTTCCATCTTGCGAGCGTTCGACACGATGCGAGGATCGGTGGTGAATACACCGGTGACGTCGGTGTACAGCTCGCATGAATCGGCACCGAGCGCGTGCGCAAGCGCAACTGCAGTGGTGTCGGAACCGCCGCGGCCAAGGAACGTCACATTCGCTTCGGGGGAAACACCCTGCGCTCCGCCGACCACAGCAACGCGACCTGCAGCCAGCGCTTCAACAACACGCGCGGGCTTCACATCGACGATCTTCGCGTTGCGATGCGTGGAGTCGGTAAGAAAGCCAGCTTGTGAACCGGTGAACGATTCGGCCTCGATGCCCGTATCGGCGATCGCCATGCAGAGCAGCGCCATTGCCTTGCGCTCGCCAGCAGTGACGAGCATGTCCATTTCGCGCCCCGGACGGGTATCGGAAACCTCAGCAGCAATTCGAAGAAGGTCGTCGGTTTCCTTGCCCATGGCCGAAATCACAACCACGACCTGATTGCCCTGGCGCACTGTGCGCGCCACATGGTCGGCCACGGCGCGCATGCGCTCTGGGGTGCCGACCGAGGTGCCACCGAACTTCTGAACAAGGAGAGCCACGGGTCGCAACGCTACCGGCCGCCCCGACTCCGCATCGAAACAGCGTCGGCCCCGCCCCAAATCACTTGTAGGTTCTCCGACCATGGCTCGCTCATCGGATCGCCGTCAGCAACAGTTAGCCCGCCAGAAAGCGCAGACCGCTGCGACCGCTCGCCAGCGAAAGGCTCGGCGTCGCAAGCAGTTCGCCGCGGGTGGTGTTGCCGTCCTGGTCGTGCTTTCGACCCTCGGGGCCTTCCTCGGTTCGAAGAGTTCAACGACCAAAACATCGACGTCAACCACTACAGCAGTCTCCACGTCATCCACACTGCAGAAGTCGGGAATCACCCCACCTGCCGTTGCCCCTGGCGCCACTCTCACCGGAGCGACCCCGTGCCCAGCCGAAGACGGCTCGTCGGCACGAACCACATCGTTCGAAACTGCTCCGACCTCTTGTATCGACAACACGCACTTCTACACAGCAACCATCACGACCACGAAGGGTCCGCTGACGATCCAACTCAATCCAAAGGTGTCACCACAAACGGTGAACACTTTTGTGGTGCTTGCTCGCTATCACTACTACGACGGACAACCAATCACCGATGTGCGCAACCGCGCCTCATTCACTGCAGGCATGGCATTCACCGGCGGCTCCGCCCAACCGGGCTTCGACATTCCTGGTGAGATCCCCGCGAAGGGAACCGTGTTCACGCCCGGAGCCCTTTCGATGGCACCGGCTTCTGCGTCGAACGGCATCGGCGGCCAATTGGTCTTCGCAACCTTCGACCAGGCTCCCGACAACAGCCAGCAAGTCACCCCACTCGGCATCATGCTCAGCGGAGACGCAACGCTTACCGCAATCAACAAACTCGCAAGCGAATCGGGAAAGCCCACCGAACTCGTCACGATCACTTCAATCTCCGTCGTTCAGAGTGGTGCAATCCCCGGCTAAGCAGCCCTCATCTGTTCGTCACCTCTTCGAGCCGAACCACCGCGATGGCCGTTAGCGCCGAGGGCTTGCTAGCGTCGCCGACCGATGGGAACCGCAAAGCGTGAACGCCAAAAGGCCGGCCATCAAGCCCGCCTCAATGTTGAACGAGCAATGGACCGACGCGACCAGCGCCGGCGCCGCCTCTTCTCGATCGTCGGCGCCGCCGTCATCCTCGTTGCGGCTGCCGCACTCTTCACGGCGTTGAGCGACAACAGTTCGACATCGACAACTGCTGCAACAACCACGACAACGCTGGCAAGCAGCACCACGGTTTCGGCTGTAACACTTCCTTCTGCTGCCGGTAAGCCGTGTGTTGCCTTCAACGACACCCTTCCCGCTGGCGCACCTGAGGTGACCATGCCGGTCGGCGAAACGCCGAAGTCCCTTGTTGTGCAAGATCTCGTCGCCGGTACTGGCACTCCTGTGGCCAAGGGCGATTCGGTCACGGTGAACTACATCGGCGTGTCCTGCTCCACTGGAAAGATCTTTGACTCGTCATGGGCGAACGGAAAGCCGGTGACGTTCCCGCTTAGTCAGGTCATCACTGGTTGGTCGCAAGGACTTGTTGGCATGCAGCCGAACGGTCGCCGCCTCCTCGTTATCCCGCCCGACCTTGGTTACGGATCAACCGGCCAAGGTGGCATCGCACCCGACGAATCGCTGGTCTTTGTTGTCGACCTCATCTCAACGGGTACGTCAGCAACGCCGGGCACCGCAGCGAACTAACGAACCTGCTGTCGTTTAGATGACAGCTTCGGGAAGCGCAGAGATATCGGAAAGTTTTCCGTCTCGGTGAACGATCACGTTGCCTTTGCCAGCAACGCGCCAACCGCCAGTTCCGATGTCGTCGATAACTGCGGTGCACGTCGGGAGTTCAAGCAAAACAACCCCAGCCGACGCGAGGTCAATGGTGCGTCGAACCTTGTCGGGCGACCATTCATCGCTGCGCGCAATAACTGCAACGCCAGGAAGCAGACCGAGTCCAACGGTGAATGCTCCACCTCGAGTGTCGACCATTGGATCGCACAGAACATCAGCGCCGGCGCCGCTGCCAACAAG
>CANGMY010000217.1 GCA_947455015.1 Microthrixaceae bacterium
ACGCGCGCCGAGAGCACAACCTCGTAAGCCTCCGCGATTGCTTCGTGGTCACCCGGCAGCAGCGACATTCCTGCGAGCTCAGCCCAGCCGATTGCATGAACATCACGAAGCCCACCGCGACCATTCTTGAGATCGGGCTCTAGGAGAAAGGCGACTTCTCCAGCTTCTTCATGACGATCGCGAACGCGTACATCCATCTCGTCAAGCCAACGCTTCGAACGCTTCTCCCAAAGTTCAAGACCCTTGACAGAAAGTTCGTCGGAAAGCCGCTTATCGCCAGCCAAATGTCGGACCGAAAGGATCGCAGTTGCGGTGTCGAGATCATCCGACGCGAGCGCAAGCGTTTCCTTGACCGTGCGCACGGCATGGCCAAGTTTCACCCCTTCATCCCAAATCGGATACCAAACCCGCTCGGCTAATTCGGCAACCGCGACTTTTGGTTCGTACAGCAAATAGACGTCGATGTCGCTACCTGGCGAAAGTTCTGCACGGCCGTAGCCGCCCACAGCAACAAGTGCCGCGCCTTTGTCGGGACCACCAGCGGCATCCCAAAGACGCGCCAACCACGCGTCGACCTTTTGCGACAGCAGCCCACAGAAAGCAACGCCTCGTGCTGAAGAATCTTCAAGCAATGCCCGGCGGTCGAGTTCAGGAGTCATACGTATCTCAGCGACCGCAGCCGTTAGACCGCGTCTTCGCCGAGTTCGCCAGTTCGAATGCGAATGAGTTTGTCCACCGTGGTGATCCAGACCTTGCCGTCGCCGATCTTCCCGGTACGAGCGGAAACGACGATGATCTCGGCGACCTGATCGGCCAGTTCGTCGGGAACAATCGCTTCGACTCTGACCTTGGGAAGCAGATCGACGACGTATTCGGCGCCGCGATAGATCTCGGTCTTGCCACCCTGGCGCCCGAAACCTTTGACCTCGTCGACGGTCATGCCAGTGATGCCGGCTTCTTTGAGCGCGTCTTTTACGTCTTCGAGTTTGTGGGGCTTAATGATTGCCGTCACGAGCTTCATAACTTCACCGTACCCCTTGGTTTACGAAGAGCGACCGATTGACGCCCTTCTTTGCAGTGTTCAGTGTCATGTCAGATTCGGTCCATGGATCCAGTGCTACCAAAGCTGTACGCCGACTCGGCATGTTGGCTGAGGTCCATACCTTCAAATTCGTCCTCTTCGGCAATTCGAAGCCCGATCAGCTTGTCGATGCCCTTGGCGATGATGAACGACACCGTGAACGAGAAAACAAGTGTGACTGCCGAAGCGACGAACTGGAACCACAACAACTTCGCGTCGCCACCTGTGAAGAGACCCTGATTCTTCACCGCCGGATTCACTGCAGCGTCAGCAAAGAATCCGAGCAGGAGCGCACCGATGAGTCCGCCAACAAGATGTACACCGATCACATCAAGGCTGTCGTCGTAACCGAACTTGAACTTGAGCTGAATGGCAAAGACGCAGAGCACGCCGGCAATGAGTCCGATGATGATCGGAGCCATCCCGCCGACATAACCGGCACAAGGGGTGATTGCGACCAAGCCGGCGACTGCGCCCGATGCCGCGCCAAGCGTTGTCGGCTTGCCGTCCTTTATGCGTTCGAACAGCAACCACCCAATCATTCCTGCTGATGCCGCAAGGAACGTGTTCATGACGGCGGTAGCAGCAATGCCGTTTGCGGCCAGCGCTGAACCAGCATTGAATCCAAACCAACCGAACCACAAAATGCCTGTTCCTAAAAGGGTGAACGGAAGATTGTGCGGATGCATGCCTTCACGCGGCCAGCCGCGACGCTTGCCCAGCACCAAGATCACGGCAAGAGCAGCTGCACCTGCATTGATATGTACAACCGCGCCACCAGCAAAATCGAGCGCTCCGAGCTTGGCCAACCATCCGCCGCCGAAGACCCAGTGCGCAACCGGTGCGTACACGAGCACAAGCCAGAGAGCGATGAAGATGCCGTAGGCCTTGAACTTGAATCGGTCTGCGGTAGCGCCGGTGATGAGTGCTGGCGTGATTACAGCAAACGTCATTTGATACGCGCAGAAAAGTACGAATGGGATCGTGAGCGCAAACGCTTCGTTGCCGGTCGTCGCATTGATGTTGCGCATCCACGCGAAATCAAGGTTGCCGATGAATCCACCGTCACCGAAGTTTCCGAATGCCAACGAGAATGCAATCGTCACCCAAATAATCGCCATCAGGCCCATGGCAAAGAAGTTCTGCATGAGCATGCCGAGAACGTTCTTTGCTCGAACCATGCCGCCATAAAAGAAGGCCAGGCCAGGCGTCATGAACAACACCAATCCCGTTGAGATCAGCATCCACGCGGTATCGCCGGTATCAATCACCAAGAATCCCTTCACAGTCGCCCTGTGCCAGTTCAGCGCAAGGAATGAGAAAGAATCGCGTCAGGTTGTTTCTTAACAGTTCCCGAATTGTTTCGACTTTGTGAACGGCCGCTGACCGAGGGCTGACGCTGTCAGATCTGGCCGGCAGCCCGGCGCCTGGCCAAATGCACATGAGCCTTCGCCGCGCCCCACACCAGCCCTGGCTCATGAAGCGAAGGATCGACATCTTTGAACGAGCCCGGAGTCAGGTCGTAGACGTCGTCAGGGAACATTGCTTTGGCGGCTTCATCGCGACGCACCTCGGGGACGCTGGCACCCCGCAGAACTTCAGTTGGGAATCGCACGGCTCCACGCACCAGCTCAAGAGGCCCCATGCGCTGTTCGTCGATATCGAGTGCCAACAGCGCTCTCACTTGAGGAGAGACGACGGCGGTGGCCTCTGCGCCTGCCTCGGCGGCATTTCGGCGCAAGTTGCCCGTCACCATGACGCCTGCGTTTTCGCACACCGTCATCACCGACCGCTCTACCCACGGTCCGATCGCAACTTCGACGCCATTAGCGAGGGTTGCGGCGTACTCCGCGAGGGCCTCGAGATCTGCAGCGGAAGGACCCGACGGTTCGTTGCTCATGGCTCAAGTGCCGCGTTCAGATTTCCTGAGCGCAAACCTTCAAGGTCGAGCGTGACATAGCGATAGCCACACTCGGTGACAGCTTCGACAACTTCGGCGCGACGTTGGATCAGCGCGTCGATCGCCGAAAGCGGAACTTCGATACGAGCGGTGTCGTCATAGTGACGAACACGCAGTTCTCGGAAACCGAGCTCGTGCAACGCAGCTTCAGCGCGCTCAACCCGAGACAACACCGAAACCGTCACCGCAGTTCCGTAAGGAACGCGAGAAGACAAACATGCGGCGGCCGGCTTATCCCACGTGCGCAGACCAAGGCGCAGCGATGCATCGCGAACCATTTGCTTCGTGAAGCCCGAATCGACCAAAGGAAACTGCGCGCCGCGCTCAGAAGCTGCTCGTTGACC
>CANGMY010000218.1 GCA_947455015.1 Microthrixaceae bacterium
CGTCTTCACGCGACGCACCGCTGAGAAGAGCTGCGGCCATCAAGTTGCCGCCAATCACATGGTCGAGCAGTTGCTGAACGGTCCAGTCGCCACACGGTGTTGGCTTGCGGAGATCGTCGGCAGTGACGAGAGCGGCAACCGATTCGAAATGGGCGGCGGCGATGGGGAGGGCGGTGATGTTGTCCATGCCGTGAGGTTAGAGGTCATACGGGTAGCGTCTGAGGCGTGAGCGACTTCGTTGTGATCACGGGATTATCGGGAGCCGGACGCTCTCAAGCCGCGGACGTTCTCGAAGATCTCGGCTGGTACATCATCGACAATTTGCCGCCAGCGCTTATTGGTCGCGTTGCCGATTTCGCCGATGCCCCCGATGCGACCATCACCAATGTCGTCCTTGTTGTTGGTACCGGGCCGTATCACTCCGAAGCATTGCCGGCCCTCGACGCGCTGCGTCGCCAGGGCAACCGACTTCGCATCGTGTTCCTTGAAGCGGCGACCGATGAACTCGTACGTCGGTACGAAAGCACCCGTCGCCGACATCCACTTGCCGCTGAAGACCGTTCTCTCGCTGAATCAATTCAGGAAGAACGCCGGGTTCTGCAATCGGTGAAGGCCGAAGCCGATGTCGTCATCGACACCACCGAACTCAATGTCCATCAACTTCGTGCCCGCATGCTCGACCTCTTTGCGGCCGATGCCCCTGCCGGTGGAATGCAGACCACCGTGTTGTCGTTTGGCTACAAGCACGGGCTTCCCCTCGATACCGATCTGGTGATCGATTGCCGATTCCTCCCGAACCCGCATTGGGTCGAGGAATTGCGACCGCTCACCGGTCTCGACGAACCCGTGCGTGACTATGTGCTGTCCCAGCCGCTCACCGCCGAGTTTCTCGGACAGATCGACGGGCTTTTGGGCACGCTGATGCCGGCCTATGTGGCCGAAGGCAAGAGCTACCTGACGGTTGCATTCGGCTGCACCGGTGGGCGCCATCGTTCGGTCGCAATCGCCGAAGCCGTGGCCGAGGCCCTCCGCGAGCGGGGATTCCACCTTCGGGTCACCCATCGCGACCTCGACCGCTGACATCATCGTGGGCGCCGATTCCTCGAGAATCGGTCGGGCTGGAGTCAGACCGGCCAAACGCGTGCGCCGACTGGCGTAACGTCAGTCCATCTCGTCACTAAAGCCGTCGATCGTCGATGGCCAACCCAGGAGGCAGTGCCCACAATGACCATCCGTGTCGGCATCAATGGCTTCGGTCGCATCGGCCGCAACTTCTTCCGGGCGGTGAGGCAGTCCGGCGCTGATGTCGAAATCGTTGCCGCCAACGATTTGGGTTCGGTGCCCGCAATGGCGCACCTCCTCAAGTACGACACGGTCATGGGTCGCCTCGACGCCACCGTCGAAGCAACTGACGACGGCATCCTCGTCGACGGCAAGCTCCTCAAGATCACCGCAATCCGTGACCCCAAGGATCTTCCTTGGAAGGAACTCGGCGTCGACATCGTCGTCGAGTCCACTGGCTTCTTCACTGATCGCGACAAGGCCGCCGCTCATCTCGAAGCCGGCGCCCCGTACGTCATCATCTCGGCTCCGGCTACCAACGCCGATGCCACCTTTGTTGTTGGCGTCAATGACGACACCTTCGACCCGGCCAAGCACAAGGTTGTGTCCAACGCTTCGTGCACGACCAACTGCTTCGTTCCGATGATCAAGGTTCTCGACGATGCCTTCGGCGTTGAAAAGGGCCTTATGACCACCGTTCACGCTTACACCGGCGACCAGAACCTCGTCGACGGACCGCACACCGACATGCGTCGTGCACGCGCTTCGGCTGCGAACATCACGCCGTCGTCAACCGGCGCAGCTCGCGCCACTGGCCTCGTGCTCGAAGCCATGAAGGGCAAGCTCGACGGCACCGCACTTCGCGTGCCGGTTCCGGACGGCTCCATCACTGACTTCGTTGGTGTGCTCAAGCGTGACGTCACCGTCGACGAAATCAACGCAGCATTCAAGGCTGCCGCAACTTCCGGTCCGCTTTCGAAGGTGCTCGTGTTCACCGATGAAGAAATCGTTTCTTCCGACATTGTCGGTCAGCCTGCATCGTGCACATTCGACTCGAAGCTCACCATGGCCATGGGCAACCTCGTGAAGGTGCTCGGCTGGTACGACAACGAGTGGGGTTACTCCAACCGCCTGGTCGACCTTGTGCAGGTCATGGCCAACGCGGCGAAGTAGTACCGCCCGATGAGCGTTCCTTCGCTGGAGGACCTCGGCGACGTCAGTGGTCGCCGAGTTCTCCTTCGCGCAGATTTCAATGTGCCGATCTCCAATGGTGAGATTGTCGACGACTTCCGCATTCGTGCGGCGCTTCCCACGATCGAATATCTGACGTCTCGCGGCGCAACCGTTACCGCTTGCACGCATCTCGGTCGCCCGAAGGGTGCTCCCGATCCGAAATATTCGGTGGAGCCAGTTCGTCGTCGTCTCGCTGAACTCGCACCGGGCGTCGAACTGCTCGACAACTTGCGATTCAACCCAGGCGAGACCGCCAATGATCCTGCGTTTGTGCAGGACCTCATCGCTGGTCAGGACCTCTACGTCAACGACGCGTTTGGTGCCTCGCATCGAGCGCATGCATCGATCGTTGGTCCTCCGCAGTTCCTTCCGTCAGCGGCCGGTCGTCTTCTTCAGCGTGAAGTCGACGTGTTGTTGCCGCTGCGTTCTGATCCCAAGCGTCCGTTCGTTGTCATCCTTGGTGGCTCGAAGGTGTCGGACAAACTTGGCGTAATCGACGCGTTGTCAGAAGTTGCCGACGCGCTCATCATCGGCGGCGGAATGTGTTTCACATTCCTCGCTGCACAAGGACATCACGTTGGCGATTCGTTGCTCGAAGTCGACCAGATCGAAACCTGCAAACGATTCCTCGATTCCGATGTCACGATTCACATCCCGCACGATGTGACGGCACTTGGCCCGGGCGGCGAAATCATGAACCCCGAAGCTGGGGGAGAGGTTCGCCAACTCGGTGCCGATGTTCCCGAAGGTTGGAAGGGTCTCGACATTGGGCCCGGAACCGCATCGGAATTCGCCGACATCATCGCTGAAGCAAAGACAATCTTCTGGAACGGCCCGATGGGCGTGTTCGAAGATCCGCGCTTTGCTGCAGGAACTCGCGTGATCGCCGAAGCGATGGCCGAAGCCCGTGGCTTCACCGTTGTCGGTGGCGGCGATTCTGCTGCAGCACTCGACGCGTTCGGTCTCGCCAACGAGGTCGATCACGTCTCAACCGGTGGAGGTGCGTCACTCGAGTTGCTTGAGAACGGCGATCTTCCCGGACTCGAAGCCTTACGAGGAG
>CANGMY010000219.1 GCA_947455015.1 Microthrixaceae bacterium
ACGAGGTAACTCCGTCAATCCCAGGACACCGATATAGAAGTCACGCGCCTCGTCAAGGTTGGTGCAGACAATCGCAACGTGAGAAAAACCAGCGATGGGCGATCGTTTGGCGTTCAAAACACGATGCTGCCGGATCGAAGTTGTTCAACATCTTCGCCACGACCAAGTTCAATCAGAATTTCGTCGGTGTGCTCACCAAGCATCGGGGAAACGGTCTGCAGCGTTGCCGGTGTTCCCAAGAAGCGAGCCGGATGTCGCGGCTGACGAACTCGTCCTGCGACGGGATGATCAAACTCTTCGAACATTCCGATCGCCTTGGCATGCGGGTCGTTCGGGAGATCCTTTGGATCAACCACGAGCGCGAACGGAACCTTCAACGCTTCCATTCGCTGCGAGATCTGCTCACACGTAAAAGCACCAGCGGCAAGATGGCATTTCGTCATGATCTCGCCGCTCAGCTCAGGATGCTTCCGACGTTCACCGATGGTTGCTACTCGGGGATCGTCATGGCCATCGACGCCAAGCGCTTCGCACATTCCGTGGAAATCGGCATCGGAGGTTGGCGTCGCGATTCCAAAACCATCACTGAATCGAAACGGCTTTGAGCCTTGAACAAAACTCGAGTTCATTGACCCGTCGGAATCCATCATCATCTCGTTACCCGCGGCATCGGCCCAGAGGAACGAAACAACTGAATCGGCCATCGAAAGTTCGACGTGTTGACCGCCCATGCCCCGTTCACGTGCAAAGAGAGCCGCAGTAATGGCTTGCACGGCGTACATGGCAGTGATCTTGTCGGCGGCGGTTTGGCGAAGGAACACTGGCGTTCCGTCGTCAGGGTCGGATTGATTGGTTCCGAGACCGGCATAGGCCTGGATCACGGTGTCGTAAGCGCCACGCTGCGCATACGGACCCGTTTGGCCGAAACCTGACAACGAGATGTAAACGAGATCATCCCGTCCCTCCGACAGGTCGTCCCATCCGATTCCGAGACGGTCTGCGACTCCGGGACGCATATTTTGAATGACAACGTCGCTTCGTGCAGCGAGTTCCCGCACAATGGCGAGACCCTCTGGCGTTGCCATATCAAGTGCGATTGATCGCTTTCCACGGTTGCACGATTGAAAGAGTGCGGAGACTCCGTTGACAGCAACCCCGACCCAACGGGCGAGGTCCCCGAGACCGGGACGCTCAACCTTGATGACATCAGCGCCTTGATCGGCGAGCAACGCCGCCGGGTAAGGCCCGGTGAGCGCCGTCGAAATATCAAGGATGCGAATTCCGTCCAATGCGCCTGCCATGGTTCCCCCCGGAAATAGTGGTCAGCCGACTCGACGGTATCGCCATACCGAGAGCGGGATGAAGATCGCCATGAAGATGAATGACCAGATGATGGCGAGCATCACCCAATGGCCTGTGTTGGCACCAGGTCCACCCTGCATGAGCCCACGAGTCGCATTGACCATGATGCTCACTGGCTGATGCTCGGCAAACCAGCGCAACCAAGGAGGCATCGACGACGCCGGAACGAACGCGGTCGACGCAAACGTGAGCGGAAACAAAATCGGGAAGGCCATGAGCTGTGCAGTTTCGCTGTTTGAAGCCGAGAGCCCGATGTATGCAAACACCCAGGAAAAGGCAAAGGCAAAGAAAATCAACAGTGCAAACGCCACGAGGTAGAGACCGAAAGACGTACCAATTCTGAACCCAACGAGGAAGCCGACGATCGTGATCAGGATGACAACAAACACGTTGCGCACAGAGTCAGCGAGCGTCCGGCCGAAAAGCACCGCTGAACGTGCCATTGGAAGTGACCGGAATCGTTCAATGAGGCCTTTGTGGAGATCTTCAGCCAAACCAACGCTTGTACTCACCGAACCGAAAAGAACGGTCTGCACGAAAATGCCTGCCATCAAGAAGTTGACGTAACTCATGCCTGGTGTGGCTATGGCGCCACCAAAGACATAACGGAAGAGCAACACAAACATGATCGGCTGAACACTCGAGAAAAAGAGCTGATCAGGAATGCGCAGATACGCAACCAAGTTGCGTTCTGTCACTACGAGGCTGTCGCTGATGGAACGACGAAGTTTCGAACGCTTCATCGGCACAGCCGGCTGAGGAAGAACCGTTGCGCTCATGCTTCTGCCTCTTCGAGTTCTGCTCGGCGACCGGTGAGACTCAGAAAGACGTCATCGAGACTTGGCTCACGAAGCGTCATTGTTGTTGGGGCGATTCCCGCCTCGTCGAGTGTGCGCAACGCGATCATGACCTGCGACGGGCCTGCATCGATGGGTAGCTCCACCATCGTGCCGTCGAGTACGGGCGGCGCCGGCCAAGAACCTTTAAAGAGATTGATCGCTGATGCTGCTGTTGTCGTATCGGCGAAACCGAGGTCGAGCACCGTTTCACCAAGCGTCGATTTGAGTTTCGAGGGAGTGCCCTCTGCGATAACTGCACCACGGTCCACGACCACAATGTTGTCGGCAAGACGGTCCGCTTCTTCGAGGTACTGCGTTGTGAGGAGCACCGTTGTGCCGTTCTCGACGAGATCTTCCACGATCTGCCAGACCGAATTTCGGCTGTTGGGATCCAAACCAGTTGTCGGTTCATCGAGGAACAACACGGGAGGACGAACAACAAGTGCTGCAGCAATATCAAGACGACGTCGCATTCCGCCCGAGTAGGTCTTCGAAGGCCGATTCGCTGCTTCAGTCAGGTTGAAATGTTCGAGAAGCTCGTCGGCAACGCGTGAGGCGTCCTTTCGAGACAGCTGGAAGAGCTGCCCGACCATTCGCAAGTTCTCACGTCCCGTCAGGTTTTCATCGACAGCCGCATACTGACCTGCAAGTCCGATGCTGGCGCGTACTTTGTTGGCGTCTTTGACGACGTCGAGTCCATTCACCCGAGCCCAGCCCGAGTCAGGGGTGAGCGTGGTCGTCAGAACTCGAACTGTGGTGGTCTTACCGGCACCGTTTGGTCCGAGTAGCCCCAGCACGGTCCCTTTTTCGACGGTGAAGCCGACCCCGTTCAGAGCCTTCACTTCCCCACCAAATGTCTTTGTCAGGCCTTCGGCCTCGATTGCGGCTGTCATCGGTTCATCACGGTCAGTGAGGCTACCGGCCGCGGGACCTTGCCGTTCGCCGTTATCAGTCTCAGCCGAAAGTGATCTCGCGCCGTGCCATCTTCCAGCCAGCGGCGGTGCGATGGAGGGTGTCGCGGTAATGACCGACAAGCGTTACCCGCGGAGCAACATTGGTCTCGACGTAATAGACCCAATAGGAATCGGCAAGGGCTTCGTCGTCGCTGCTGAACTCCACAGCGGTCGAGGCCACAACATGCCTCGAGTTACTGC
>CANGMY010000220.1 GCA_947455015.1 Microthrixaceae bacterium
AAGGCACACTTCGCGGATCTGTCACCGACAACACAAAGCGCGCTGCCCTCACCGGACCGTGCAAGGTGAGTTGGCGTGATGGCATCCGCGATGCTTTCGAAAAGCGTCACGGGAACAAGTAAGTGAGCGATCTCACCGGCAAAAACATCATCATCACCGGAGCGTCCTCCGGTATCGGCGAAGCGCTCGCAATCGAAGCATCGAAGCGCGGAGCCCGCGTTGCGATTGTTGCGCGGCGCGCCGACCGCCTGGCCGATGTTCTTGCCCGCTGCCAACAGACCTCTCCGGATTCGAAGATGGTTGTTGCCGATCTGTCGGAACTCGATGCAATTGAAGCGCTTGCTGCCAACTTGATTGCCGCCCTCGATGGCCGCGTCGACATTCTGATCAACAACGCCGGCGTTCCGAAGCGCAAGCGCTCCGATCAGATGACCGCCGACGACGTTGAAGGCGTTATGGCCATCAATTACTTTTCGCCCGTGCGGCTCACTTTGGCCATGCTCCCCCACATGCTCGAACGAGACAGTGGCGACATCATCAACGTGTCGTCGATGGGCGTGCATATGGCAGCGTTCGGCGTGAGCGCCTACTCCGCAAGCAAAGCTGCTCTTGAATTCTTCACCGAGGGCCTCTACGTAGAACTCGGAAAGACCAATGTGCGTGCGCACTTGTTCGTTCCCGGAACAACCGCCAGCGAGTTCTCCACCGACAAGCCCGGCAACAACGCCCCATTCCCGAGTGACCCAGCAACAACGGCAACCTCTGAAGAAGTCGCCGTTTCACTACTTGCTTCGCTCGACTCCGATTCGTTCATCACTTACACCGGCGAACGCGAAGCTCAGACGTCGGCGAAACGTAATGCCGACGTGAATGCATGGCTAGCAAACATGCGCCAGGTCTTTACTGGAATGTAAGAACATCTCGGTTGTCGAACGCGTTGAGCGTTCGACAACCGACAGTTCACATACCTGGAATCTCCCAGCGCGACGGGAAATCGTCGGCGCGGAATCTGGCGTCGGTGCCGCCATCAATGAAGAGCACCGAACCACAGAAGAACCCAGCTTCGGGTGAAAGAAGGAACGCCAGGAATGCGGCAACTTCTTCGGGCTTGCCTGCACGACCAAGAGCGATCGTGTCTTTGAACATGTCGAGCTGAACCTTGAGGTTCGGATCGGTCGCGCCTTCTTCGATCATCGGCGTTGCGATCATGCCCGGGGCGATCGCGTTCAGGCGGATGCCAGCACCGGCCCATTCGTCAGAGACAGCGTTGCGGCGAACCCAACGAGCTACCGCCAGCTTCGTGGCGGCGTAAGCAATGATCGAATCGCCCTTATCGGCTTCAACACGAGCGGCTTCTTCATCGCCAGCGAGACACGCCTCGGTGAGCCCAAGCGGGTACCCCGGTGCAGTCGTGGTGGAGTTCGAACTGATCGCCACAGCCGAAGGATTGGAGCCTTTGGCCAGCATCGGCCGAAGCCCTTCCATGATTTCGACGGTGCCGAAATAGTTCACCGACGCGAGCAGCGATGCTGGGCGCCCGGGAAGTCCCGAGATACCTGCACAGGTGACGAGCCCATCGAGGACTCCCCCACATGCTTCCGCTACGGCGGCGATGGCGATCTGACGGCCCTCGGGCTTGCTGAGATCGGCTTCGATCTCAGCGCCGCGCAGATCGACACCGATGACAGTGTGGCCGTCAGCACGAAGTCGGGCAGCCGTCGAAGCACCGATGCCGGAACCGGCACCAGTGATGGCGATGGTGCCCATCAGCGCTTGGAGACAGCGTCGACGATGCGGTCGGTGTTGGCTTGACCTTCATAGAGCTGGCGAAGCAGCCACATACGAAGGAAGTTGGCCAGCGCGTAGCGCAGGAAGATTGCAGCACCGAAGACGGTGAGTGCGAGGAAGGCGACAGTGAATGCCACCTGCGACGTGACATCGAGCTGACTATTCAGATTGTTCGACGACACGTACACGACAAATGCGCCAATGACGCCGACGAGCATGAGCACAAAACCGAGTGCTTGGAACGTCTTGTCGCGGCTGGGATTGCCAGTCTTCAGATTCATATCGGTCACATCGGACTTGAACTGCTCGATGCGATCACCAGTGGTTTCCATTTTTCTCCGGTCTCACGAGCCCAGGTAGGCAGCGGACAATTCATCTTCAAGCTCAGCGGGAGTACCAACTCGAGTGATATTCCCGTGAAGAACGATCGCGGCGTATTGGGCAATGCCCAAGACTGTCCGAGCAAACTGCTCGGATACCAGGATCGAAACGCCCTCTTGCGAGACCTGAGCCACGATCTCGTAGAGGTTGGCCACGACAAGCGGAGCCAGACCCATCGACAGTTCGTCGAGGAGTAGTACCGATGGATTCACGGACAGTGCCCGCGCCATCGACAACATTTGCTGTTCGCCACCAGACATGGTGCCGGCCAACTGCTTACGCCGTTCTCCCAAACGTGGGAAACGGGCGTATGCGATTTCTTCAACCTCGGCGAGCGAGACGCCCGCCATGGTCGCCATCCAGAGGTTCTCGCGCACCGTGAGGTTCGGGAACACACCGCGGCCTTCAGGGATGGTGCACAAGCCGATGCGAGCAAGTTCATCGGCAGATGCGCCGTTGACGACACGACCAGCTAAACGAACCTCGCCGGCAGTGGGCTGAAGCAACCCTGAAACAACCTTGAGGATCGTGGACTTTCCGGCGCCATTGGGGCCGAGAAGAGCGACCACAGAACCCTGCGGAACCGAAAGGTTGATGCCATGCAGAACTTCAATTGTTCCGTAGGCGGCGCGCACGTCAACAAGCTCGACAAGCGGTGCGCCATCGACTGCGCCGTGATCTTCGTGGTAACTGAGCTCACTCATCAGACACTCTCCGGAGAACCAAGGTAGGCGTCGATAACAGCCGGATCGTTCCGAACTTGTTCGGCGGTACCGCTTGCGATGATTGTCCCGAAATCAAGGACGTGGATCGTTTCGCACACGTTCATGACAAGAGCCATGTCATGTTCGACGAGGCAAACGCCAAGACCGTCGTTGCGGGTCAGATTCTTGAGGAGTTCGCCGAATTGTTCAGTTTCCTCTTCGGTCTGACCTGACGCGGGCTCATCGAGAAGAAGCAACGTCGGTTGAATCATGAGTGCTCGGGCAAGCTCGACAACACGAGCCTGGCCGGTGGGGATTTCTCCGACTTCGCGACTGGCGACATCGGCAAGCCCAACAAGATTGATGATGCGATCGGTCTCGGCATTGACATCCATGCGCGTGGTGCGGAAACTCCAGCGGTTGCGAATTTCTCCGGCGACGCGCACGTTGTCGCGAACCGACAACGATGTGAACAACTCGAG
>CANGMY010000221.1 GCA_947455015.1 Microthrixaceae bacterium
CTGAGTCTCTACAGCGGCTCGAACGAAGTCGGTCCGTTTACCATCAACAATTCCACGATTTCGGGAAACAATTCCGACGATAAGGGCGGGGCAATTTTTGCCATGGACGCCACCCTCACCCTCAATCAGTCGACGGTCTCGCAGAACACCGCGGGCTACCTAGATGGGTACGACGTTGTTGGTGGCACGGGCGGCGTGCGTCTGTATGGGCTCGCCACTCTGACGATGTCGGGAACGATCCTGTCGGGAAATTCCAACATCGACACCGGGAGCTCGCCAAGCATCACACTCGGCGCTGACCTCTCGACCGATGGTGGAAACACCAGCCCGACCACGATTCAGAGTTCGAATTCGATCCTTGGCTTCGCAACTGTCGCCGGGATCATTACCGACCTCGGTGGAACGATTTATGACTCTGATCCCGGTCTGTCTGCCTTGGCGGACAACGGCGGGTCGACCGAAACGATGGCGCTGCTCTCGAACTCCGTTGCCATTGATGCTGGTCCCGATCCGGTCGCGACCTTCGTGGGCAATCAGTTCGATCAGCGCGGCACGGGGTTTGCGCGCGTTATCGGCACGAGTGTTGATATCGGTGCGTTTGAATTCGGGGCGGGACCGCCACCTACATCGTCAACAACGAGCACAACAGTGCCAGGCCCGACGTCTTCGACAGTTGTTACTGAGGATCAAGATGTCGTGATTCCGACGTTCACCGGCTGAGTATCCGGAGCGACGCGAACACCCTTAGAACAACGATGAAACTGCGCCGCCAACGCCAGTGATGTTCCCTCGGAACGCAATGTGCTGATCGGGCCGAACGAGAAGCGCCTGATCGGCACGGAGTTCGTAGACGTCATTCCAAAGGTCAGTTGAAAGCTCAACAACCGTTATCCGAATCTCTGAGTCAATCTCTGGCATCGTTGAACCTTCTGCAACGAACACCGTGAGACCAACAGGTTGAACCACATCAAGAGTGGAAACGTTGTCGTTGATCCACGCGTGGGGAAGACGACCGCCAGGACGAGTGGACGGAACGTAATCGCGTGCCGGCTCTTCAAGCGTTGTCGTAGTTGTCCCATCGTCAATGACGAGATCACCTTCGTAGGAATAGCCCAACTGCAAACCAAGTAAATCGAAGTGGATGGCCTGGTTGGTAATCGCCTGTTCAACACCAGCTCTACGACCGGGATCAGTCAATGCATCGATCATCGACTGCTGCGAGGCCTCGATGTCTTCATTGAAACCAAACGCGATTGGGATCTCGATGAGTTTGAACGCATTGAGCAGCGATTGTTCTGAGTTGAACTCGGCAACTGGCTTGCGTTCGACTTCGTAACTGTCGAGAAGTGAAGACGTTGCCCAACCCGCTTCGACGGCGGCGATCTTCCACACGAGGTTGTGAGCATCGGCAACACCGGTATTGAGGCCCAAGCCGCCAGTAGGAGGGAAGCGATGCGCAGAATCGCCAACGAGGAAGGTGCGACCATCTCGGTAGCGCTCGGCAATCTGTGCACTCATATGCCAAGGCGAAACGCCGATGAACTCAAACTCCAGTTCGCCGTCGATCGCGGCATTGACGATTTCGCGACAACGACCTTCATCGAAGGTCTCGAACGGTTCGACCTCGGGATCAAACGGGTGCATGTACACCCATTCCGAATCGATTGAGTGAGCGACAAAGGTTCCGCCACATGCAGGATCGGCAATGAAATAGAGAATGCCGCGGTGTTCGCCCACCAGTGGTCGGAAGTCGGCCGCGATGTGAATCGTGAGGAACGACTGGATGGAGCGAGGACCAATCGGTTCGATGGTTAGCGAACGGCGCACAGGGCTGGCTGCTCCATCGGCGGCTAGCAGGTACTTCGCATGGATTGTGTAGAGGCCATCGGGACCGTCGACCTCGACGACAACGCCGTCGGAGATTTCTTTGGAAGAGACCCACGACTGTGAATAGCGGATATCGCCTGCGCCCTTGAGTAACAACGGTTCCAAGCGGTGTTGGCTGAGATTGCGAAGGGGAGTGGGCGTCACCGCAAGCATGTCGTCGCCCTGTTGTTCATACGGCAACGAGGCGATCAGTTCGCCACCAAGTCGCGTCACCCAGTGCACCATTCCCGCATCATCGGGAGACGCGGTGGCGGCGAGGATCGCGTCCATGTCGACGCCGGCCTGACGCCAGATCTCAAAGGTGCGGGCGTTGATGACGTGTGCCGCAGGTGAACGTTGCGGACCATCACGCTGTTCAAGAACAACACTTGTGAGGCCGAGTTCTTTGCACAAATGCGCTGCCGTGAGTCCGGTTGGTCCAGCCCCGACAATGACGATGTCGACTGATTCAGTGGCAGTCATTAGAAGACGCCTTCGTAACTTCCGCCGTCGAGCTGAAGGTTCTGTCCGCTGATGTAGCCGGCTTGGGCCGAACAAAGGAATGCGAATGCATCGCCGAACTCCTCCGGCCGACCAAGCCGACCAGCGGCGATTGTTGCAACTTGTTCAGCACGTGCTTCGTCAAGGGTGATGCCCTTGATGGCCACCGCGAGTTCGGCCATTTGTTGTTGTCGCCCAGTATCGAATCGTTCAGGCAATAACTGATTGACGGTGACGTTGTGTTTCACGACATCTTTGGAAAGGCCTTTGAGCAGCCCCGTGAGTCCGAGCCGCGGACCGTGAGAAAGGCTCATCACCGCGTTGGGTGACTTCACCATGGCTGATGAAATAGCGACGATGCGACCGAAGTTTCGTTCGCACATCCCGGGAACAACACGTTGTACGAAGAGAATCGGCGAGATCATCGTGCGTTGTGCAGTTTCAGCCCATTGCTCTTCTGTGATGGTGTCAAAGAGCGCCGGACTAGGACCTTCGCCATTGAGCAACACAATGTCGGGTGTCGGGCACGCAGCAAGAAGCTCCTCGTGCACTTCGACGGTGGTGGAGTCGCCAACAACGCCAACAACCTCAACGCCGTGTGTGTCGCTCAGTTCTTTTGCGGCGCGATCAACGTCAGCGGCGTTGCGGCCATTGATGACGAGGCTCACGCCTTCGCGAGCCAGGCTTTCGGCACAGGCGCGACCGAGGCCTCGACTCGATGCCAAGAGAATGGCGGAACGTCCGGAAATTCCGAGATCCATGTCAGTTCCTCACTTCAGGCCGAGCGCTTCGCGAGCGGCAGCAATCACGTCGGCGTCGGTCGGGAAGAAGAACGATTCGGGCTCTTTCGGGCCCCACACTGCGAATGGTGCATGACCATCGGCACCTTCCCAATCGCGTCGACCAACCTCGAGATCCCACAGTTCGTCATCGAGGATCTGGTCCATATCGGTGAAGAACTCGAACATGTTCCCGGC
>CANGMY010000222.1 GCA_947455015.1 Microthrixaceae bacterium
CGATCATTCAGGCGATCACCCACCGAGAAGTCACCGGTGAAGGGCAGTTCATCTCCACCTCAATCCTCGCCGCATGTCTTCTCAACTCGTCGTACGCGTGGGTCAGCGCGGAAAACGGAGAAGGTGTGGACCGCCCCAAAGTCGACGGCCTCATGAGCGGCACGAGTCCCCGCATACGCCTATATGAGACAGCCAATCAATGGCTGTGTCTTGCGGTGCAGAACGATTCACAATGGTCAGCGCTCAAGACCGCAACCGGAATCACGAAACTCACGTCGCTCACCGACGCAGACGCAATCACTGAGCTAAGTGCGACCTTTCGAACCCGCACCGCGGCCGAATGGTTCAACCTTCTCGATGATTCCGGCATCCCCTGCGAGATCGAAGACGACGAGTTCTGTTTGCGCTTGTTCGATGATCCACAGTTCCGTGACGCCGGGCTTGTCACCACGATGCAACAAGCTCAGGTCGGTCGCTTCGATCACTTCGCTCATATGTGGACGTTTTCCGACACCCCAACTCGCATCGCTGGCCCTCCGCTTATCGTCGGCCACGACACTGTCGACATCATGAACGAACTCGGAATTGAACAAAGCGAGATTGACTCGCTTCTCGCCGATGGCGTCGTTCTTCAATCCACCCTCCGCCAGGAGCGCGCACTATGACTTCCGTTCGTCCGCCAATTTTCGACTTCGACGATGCCTTCTTTTGGGAAGGGGCGAAAGAACAAAAACTCCTGATTCAACGCTGTGGAGATTGCAACACGCTGCGCCATCCGCCCACCCCAATGTGTGCCAACTGCGGGTCGACCAACAATGAAACGACCGAGTCGGCAGGCAACGGAACGATTCTCACGTGGATCATCTCGCAGCACCCGACTGAACCCGATGCGGAACCTCGCATCGTGATCCTCGTGCAGCTCGATGAGGGAACCCGAATCGTTTCGAACCTCATCAACGTCACACCAACACACGATCAGGTACTGAACGAAAAGCGCGTTTCGGTGTGCTTTGTTGATTACGACGGCACCGTCCTTCCACAGTTCCGTTTGGCACCGGTGCAGCCATGAGCGGCACAAGAGCAGTCATTGCTGGTATCGGTCACACCGAGTTCTCACAGAACTCCGGACGCTCAACGCTGCAACTCGCTGCCGAAGCATCACGAGACGCAATTCGTGATGCCGGCTTTTCCCCCGGCGATGTCGATGGCACCGTCACATTCTCAATGGACACCAACGATGAACTCGCGCTTATCCGAACGATCGGTGTGCCGATGTTGCGTTTCTGCGCTCGCACCCGAGGTGGCGGCGGCGGGGCAAGCGCCACGGTGCAGTTGGCTGCTACGGCCGTTGAGAGCGGTCAGGCCGATGCGGTGCTCGTATACCGAGCATTCAACGAGCGATCGGCGCATCGGTTCGGTCAACCCGTCGCCGCTAATCCCGATCCCGCTTGGAACTGGGCCAGCCCCTTCAGCCTCAACACGCCGGCGAAGGTCTACTCGCTGACCTTTCAGCGCTACATGTACGAGTTCGGACTCACCAATGAGGACTTCGGCCGTTACACCGTCGTTGCACGCGACTGGGCTTCCACGAATCCCAACGCTCAGTTCTACGAGCGTCCCATCACCCTCCAGGACCACCAAGACTCACGATGGATTGTCGAACCAATCCTTCGAAAGCTCGATTGTTGCCTTGAATCCGATGGTGGCGTCGCGCTCCTCATCACCTCAGCCGAACGCGCTGCTGACCACGGCGCTGACGGCGTTCCGATCCTTGCGTCCTCGGCGATACAACTCGAAGGTGGCCACGAAATGTTCGCCTACTACCACGAAGACCTTTGCGAATACCCGGAAGGCCGTGTGCTTGGCGAACAGCTTTACCGTCAAGCGGAGATCACTGCCGACGACATTGATGTCGCGATGATCTACGAGAACTTCAGCCCCATCGTGTTCCTCCAACTCGAAGCCTTTGGCTTCTGCGGACGCGGCGAGGCAAGCGACTTCATCAGAGACGGCCACATCGGCCGCGGTGGTTCTCTGCCGGTCAACACCAATGGCGGCCTCTTAGGCGAGGGCTATATCCACGGAATGAACAACATCGTTGAAGGAGTGCGCCAACTTCGGGGCACGTCCGCCAACCAAATCTCCGGAGCTGAGCATGTTCTCGTCAGCGCCGGCCGTAGCGGCATCATCTTGGGTCGCTGAGCGAAAGGAACACCGATGACCATCACCGAATCCAACATCGTCCTGAACCGCACCGGCGAGCGCATCATCTCGGCCGATTCGCATGTTTCGATTTCACAAGATCAGGTCAAAGCCAACCTTGATCCCAAGTTTCATCCCGATTACGACAAAGCGCAGCAGGCCTTCGCTGCACGCGTCGCCGCCAACATGAGTTCGGCAAAGGTGAACGCCGACGCCATGAAGCGCAATCCGCACGCCGCCTTTACTCGTCCGGGGTATCACACCGCTTCTGACCGGCTTGCCGATATGGATGCCGACGGGGTCGATATTGAAGTCATTTATTCCGAAGTCAGCGCCTTCCGCTATATCGGCGACATGACACGCGGCGCAGCGGAAGCCACACGAGCGTTCAACGATGTTTTGTCCCAGTTCGCGTCTGCCGATCCCCGTCGACTCGTCGTCAGTTACCAGATACCGATTCACGACATCGACGTAGCAGTTGCTGAGGTTCAGCGAGTTGCGGCGATGGGAGCGAAGTCCCTCCAGATTCCGGTCTTCCCAACTGAACTCGGCCAACCCGACTATTTCGACGACCGATACGCGCCGCTCTGGTCGGCCGTTCAGGAAACCGGCCTTCCGATGTGTTGCCATATCGGGATCAACACCAACCTCGACGAACTCACTCGGCGCGACCCAACACCACAGAAGGGCATCATGGTCACGATGACCGCCTTGTCCACCGCAGAGGCATTGGGCATGTGGATTCTCACCGGCACACTCGAGAAGTTCCCAGATCTCAAGCTCGTGTTCGTTGAACCCGGCATCGGATGGATCGCTTACTACCTCGACCTCATCGACGACATGGTCGTTCGCCAGGGATATGTCTACGACAACCTCACCGAACTCCCGAGTTTCTATTTCCGCCGAAATATGTGGACCACGTTCATCGACGAACCCCGTTCCATTGAAGCTCTCCGTTACGACGTTGGCGTCGACAACATCATGTGGTCGACCGACTTTCCTCACCCGGTTACCAGTTGGCCCGACTCTCAGGATCTCATCGAACGAGCATTTACTGGAATTCCCGCAGACGAAAAGCGCAAGATCGTGTGTGACAACGCCGTCAGAGTCTGGAACCTATGAGCGCTCCCGCTC
>CANGMY010000223.1 GCA_947455015.1 Microthrixaceae bacterium
AGCGCCGGCGATCCGGTTGTCATGGTCTACGCGTCGGCCAATCGTGACGAAGCCGAGTTCGGACCTACCGCCGATCAGTTCGATGTTGGTCGATCACCCAACCACCACGTTGCGTTCGGTTTTGGTGCGCACTTCTGTCTTGGCGCTGCGCTCGCACGGCTTGAGGTTGCTGCCGTGCTTGAACACTTACTTGACCGTGGCGTGACACGTCTTGAGTTGCTTTCGCCCGCCGGCATGTCAGCCAGCAATGTGATCGCCGGCGTCAACCGCGCCGAAGTAATTCTTCACACCAACTAGAACGCCGAGGGTCCGACGTACTGAATGACGATTGCGTCATCGAGTTCTGGGTGCGGCTCCCAGAGGACAATCCACTCATCAGAGCCAGATGCAACGATCACGCCCCACATGCCAATCTGAAATCGGTGTCTTCGGAGGTGGAGTTGGTTCGAGTCGAGCTCAAGATCTGAGAGGACTGCATTGATGCGATCGAACAAACGGCGGCGCGTTTCGTCAGCCTCTAACTCGTAGAGCAGTCGATCAGCGGGGGCAGCAAACCAAAGTTCAGGCATCGCTGGTCTGACCACGGCGGGTGCGCTTCACGAGACGACTCGGATCTGCCCTGTTGGACAAAATCTCGTCGACTAAATCCTCATTCGCGAGGAGCTTGAGTTCAAGCTCGCTGAGCACCACTGCCGGGGTGAAAACCAATGTGCCGTCCGCCTCTTCGGAGACCAGATAGCGAGTGTGTTCCTGACGACCAATACGGCCCAGGCTCACCCGCCTCCGTTCATCGAGTTCAACGAGTTGTTCTGGCACAGCCACAGACTACCAGAATTACCCAAATGGGGCAGTTGGGTAATTCGGACTATTTGGGCGTCTGAGCGTCGCGCCAGGCCTGTTCGGCTCGGCGGGTGACCTCTCGCAGCGGCAGACCCAACGCCCGTGCGGCTTGGGCGGCATCGTCGTGTTCGGCCTTCACCCGGCCGGCGGTGACTTTCACTCGCACCGCTTGGCCATCGACCTCGACCGTGTCGAACGCGCGAGATTGCGGCCAGCGTTCCAGTTGCGTGCCGCGCACACCCATCGTTCCGGTTTCGCGCACGAGCACCTCGCGCACCGCAGCTGCCTGCGCGGGGTCAACCAGCGCGCTCACCGTATGTGCGGGTCGGCCCTTCTTCATGATGATCGGTGTGAGCCACGCGTCGTGCGCGCCCGCATCGAGCAATGCATCAATGGCATAGGCCAATGTTTCGCCCGTGACATCGTCGACATTCGCTTCGAGCAACACAACTGGCTGACCCTCGACCGATGGTGAATCCGACCGCGTGCCGATCACGACGCGCGTGAGATTCGGACGGTCGCCAAGGTCGGCAGTTCCCGCACCAAAACCGGCGGACGTAATGGTCATGGCCGGCATCGGGCCCCACTGCACAACATTCGCCGCCAACAACGCGGCACCTGTCGGAGTCGTGAGCTCACGGGGAATGTCGAGGCCGTAGGTGGGTGCATCCGCCAACAACGACACCACAGCGGGAACCGGAACTGGCAACACACCGTGTGCGGCGCGCACCGTTCCTAAACCATCGGCCACAGGAGATGACGCAACTTCATCCACACCCAACACTTCGAGCGCGATGCACGTGCCAACAACATCGATGATCGCATCAAGCGCGCCCACCTCGTGAAAGTGCACCGACTCAGGCGACTGACGATGCAGGCGACCTTCGGCCTCGGCCAACGCACGGAACGTTGCGAGCGCTCGGCGATGCACACGGTCGGGCAGACCCGCATCGGCAACGATTTGGGCAACGATTGCTGCCGAACGAGCCGGCGGAGCGCTTTCGGTGTGCACATGCACTTTCGTGCCGGCGATACCCGAACGAAGAACGGTTTCGGTCTCTAACGACCAGCCGCCGACCGGAAGTCGCTCCAACATGGAACGAATCTCATCAATGTCAGCACCCGCATCGATCAAAGCACCAAGCGCCATATCGCCGGCAATACCTGAAAAGCAGTGAAACCACGCAACGGTTCTGTTCGCTCCAGATCCCTCGGAACCCGAAGGAACCGTGATGCCTTCCCACGCGACCGTTCCCTCGAACACGGTTTCGTCGTGGGTGTGGACATGATCGTGATCGTGCGTGTGTTCATGACCGTGATCGTGTGAATGCTCAGACATCGCTGCGCTCCGAAACGCGCGCGTTCAGCATGCGAAGAATGGCAATCGCAGCGCCAAAGCCGTTATCGATTCCGACAACCGTGAGCCCCGACGCACAAGACGCCAACATTCCCAACAATGCGGTAATGCCATCTAACGAAGAGCCGTAACCAACCGATGTCGGCACGGCCACAACAGGTGCAGACGAAAGTCCACCGACGACACTGGCCAATGCGCCTTCCATCCCCGCAACAACAACAATCGCGTCAACCGCGGCCAATTCTTCGGCGGCATCAATGATGCGATGTAATCCGGCCACACCAACATCGGTAATGCGAAGAGGCCGCAATCCGTGCGCCGTAAGGGTGGCCGCACATTCATCAGCAACCGGAAGATCAGCTGTTCCCGCCGTAACGACCGCAACACGCTCACGTCGCTGTGCAGCTGGGCGCCACACCACGGTATGAAGTCGAGCGTTCAAGGGGTCGCCGCCTCCGGCTTCGATCACATTGCCATCATCCGATCCAGCCAACGCGGCAGCAACCTGTTCGGCTGAGGCCCGAGACAACAACACTGGAGCCGAACCGGGCTGGGCCAATAATTCGGCCACGATCGCTGCACATTGTTCGGGCGTCTTACCCGGAGCGAACACGGTTTCGGCCAATCCCTGACGCAGCGTTCGGTGATGGTCGACCTTGGCGAATCCCAGATCAGCAAAGGGCAATCGGCGCAGAACGACAACGGCATCGTCGGGACTGACATCGCCCCGACGAACCCCCTCCAACAACTCACTCAGGGCTTCGGCGTCCATTCCCCTATCCTCGCCCATTGTGACCTCATCCGCAGCACCAGCATCCGGCATCGACTGGACCCGCCGCACGATCGCCTTCCTCGGCCCCATCGGAACCTTCTCCGAGCAGGCATTGCTGAGCCAGGCCGATCTCGCCACGGCCAACCTGCGCCCGCTCGACACCTTTGCCAACGTTCTGAGCGCCGCCGAAGACGGCAAGGTCGATTACGCCTTCCTCGCGCTCGAGAACGCCATCGAGGGAACGGTCAACATCACCCAAGACGCGCTCGCGTTCGATTCCGATCTGCTTATTCAGCGCGAAATCGTTCTGCCGATTCATCTTGAACTCATGGCCCG
>CANGMY010000224.1 GCA_947455015.1 Microthrixaceae bacterium
CGATTGGGCAGTGAGTTTCGCGATTCCCGTCAACACACCAGGACTCCGGCTCGTCGCGAGCCCCTACGGCTCCCACGCCGGTGACGAGTTCGACTCCCCCATTAGTTCGCAACGACTCATGATGGAAACCACCACCCTCTTCGACGATGTGTTTGTACCGAATGAACGCGTCTTCCTCGATGGCCAACATGAATTCGCTGGACCCCTCGCTCTGGCATTCGTCGACTACCACCGCTTTACTGCGATCTCCTACAAACTTCCGTTGGTCGACGCTCTTGTGGGCAGCGCTGCGCTGATGGCCGACATGAATGGCATCAGTCGAGCCGCTCATGTTCGCGACAAGTTGACCGCCCTCATCTCCTATGCCGAGACCCTCCGGGCCCTTGTCGAATCCAGCGCTCAGCGCGGTACGCCCGACGATGCAGGCGTATTTGTACCCGACCCCCTCATCGTGAACATTGCGAAATCGCATTTCGCACACGGTTACCACCACGCATTGCAACAAGTGCAGGATCTCGCTGGTGGCCTCCTCGTCACCGCCCCCGGCGGCGCAGACTTCGCCAACCCCGAGATCGGCCCGATGCTTCAGGCGCTTCTCGGTGGTCGAGACGGAATCGACGGCGAACAACGGATCCGAGCAATGAACATGGTGAGCGATCTCACAACGCGCGAATTTGGTGGGTACCACGCGGTTCTTGCCATCCACGCCGAAGGATCACTCGAGGCCGAGAAGATGATGATTGCGCGCTCGTACGATCCGACTCGTGTCATCGCCTACGCACGCGAGCTTGCCGGCATCACCGACGCCACTGCCTAGTACGCGTCGAAATCCAGGAACCCAAATTCACCGAGTTCAAACGATTCCCGGTTGAAGTCCGCCCGGAACGGGTGCAGCACGAGCGAAAGTGGTGAGGGCATCATTTTCTGTGGAAGCGGAATTCCGCGCATCTGCAATGCAGGTGACTTGCCCCAATGGATAACAAATGGCGCCCTGTGGTGACGACCAACCACAGTTGCTACGCGCCCCACCGGAATCGGTTGGCTCGTTTGGCGCTGAAGAACTCCGAGAATGACTCCAAACGGAACCTTTGAAACGTGAGTCCGGGTCGACACAACCACGAGATCGTCAGAGACGTGAACGCTGTAATCGTGCCCCGGTCGACGTAGGCGCCAACGAAGCAGGTCTGGAGTCCAGACCGGTGCGAATCCCGTGATCGATGTTCGAAGAAACTCACCATCGACGAGGCCATCGACAACATTGAGTGTGGCGTCAGTAATCGATGTCGAATGAAACCCTCTCGATCGACCCACAGCGGGAATCAGCGTGACCGGGAGCGAAGGCAGCGAACGCCAGCCCAGAGTTGCAACCATACGGGGCGCAGAATTGGCATTGGCGACGCCGAGAATGCCGTCGAAACCCTGCGCAACGCCGCGCGCGTACGAATCTTCAACGGTGCGGCGAAACGCGCCAGACCCTCGCGCATCGGGATCAACGGCGAGATCGACACCGACACCAAGAATTCGCTCTTCGCCGGCAACCGAGCGGAATCGATTGGGGATGAGCGCGTAGTTACCCAAGCGCCTTCCATCTTCCTCGACTCTCCCGACGGCGGCCGCACCCGCGGGATTCTCGTCGTAGTACCAGCGCAATGACGACACGGTTAACGGATCGGCATGTTCAAAGACGTGATTGAGCAGGGTTGCAGTGCGCTGAAGTTCTGCTTCTTCGGTCATGGCGCCGCCACGAAATCATCGGTGTCGACATTCGGCGACGTCGAAGCATTCCGTCTCCGTTGCAGCAAGAGCCACAATGCCTCGATCGTGATCGCTGCGAACATCACGATCGACACTTCAGCCGCTGTCCGATATCTGGTGGTGCCGAAAGCGGTTGCTGCGGTGACTGTGGCAAGGACTGCCCAAAGCCCAATGACCAACACTGGCTGCCGGCGACGCCATTGAATGACGGCGCCAGCGATTGCTGCAGGAGCAAGGATCAGGTACTGCAGGAATCCAAGTTTCGCCGGAATCGAGGGACGCCCTTCGCCGATATCGAGTCGAATCTGTTCGAGCGGCTCGTAGAGCCCCCAGACGCGGCCAATACGTGCGGGTATGACCACCGTAACCAGTCGACTCTTATGTGCCGAGATGTAGTCAGTGGCTCTTTCGCGCACGACAACGTCTCGCTGTGATTCATCGAGAAGTTCACCGTTGGGTCCAAACGGCTGCGGATACCCGCAAGGAAGACTCCAGTACCCGAGATGAGCTCCGTAATAGGTCTCATCACAGTTGGCCTGAACCATCACTGTTCCGCTGCCGTCAGACAACGTCACACGCTCGTGCATCACGATGTTGTTTCGGATTACCCATGGCGCTAACACGGCACAACAAACAACTCCGGCAATTCCGTAACGCAGGAACCTTTCCCTCCACCGAAGTGGAGCCCGCCACAGAACAACTACAGCAAGGATCGGAACAAAAAGCACCAGTTCTGCACGCGACAGCGCAGCGAACGCACCAGCCGCAGCGAAGATCGCTGCATTTTTTCTGCTCGGGTTTCGAACAAAGCGAAGGCCAAAAATCGATGCGACGAAGGTGAAAAAGATCGCAGCAGTCTCAGACATCACTGCCGTGTCGTTGATCCAGATGTTGGCGTACGTCGCTGTGAGAAAAGCAGCGATGAGTCCGACTCTCTCGTTTCGCCAGGAGCGACCAAGGAGCCCAGCCAAGACGATTGATGCAGACCCAAGAAGAATCGAGGCCAACTGATGAGCAGCAACTGATTTCAATCCAAGCGCAGAGAAAATTCCGAGGTACATGACATACACCGGAGGATGTCCGGCAGTTGGCTCGAGATGCCCAACTGGAGTGACAACTTCGACGGTCGTTCCGTCTGCAAGCGGAACCTGCTCTTTGGCTCCGTAGAGGTAGCGATACGGATCAACGAAACCTTTACCTTCAGCGAGAAGGTTTGCCGCGTCGTGGTAGTACACCGCATCTCCGCAGAGATACACCTTGTAACTCGGGCAATCGAGCAGTGCAGTCTCCGGAACTTTGTTCGGAGCCCACAAGGCCATTGATGCGAGACGGATGCCGAAACCGGCAATCACGATGACGACGAGGCACACCCAAAAACGCGAAAGGCGATGAGTCATAGGTGTCCGGACGCCGGGGTCAACTCAGATGTCAGCGGATCAAACGTTGGCAAATCGCCCAATGACGCCACGATCTCGCCGAGGGGTTTTCCCGCTACCGGCGACATGGTCGCTTCGACTCGCTTGAGCATTCCTTTTCGGTTC
>CANGMY010000225.1 GCA_947455015.1 Microthrixaceae bacterium
ACACTGAACAACTTGGTTCGAGTGACTTCGCGGACCGGAATTTTCATGTCCTGCGCGAGTTCGATGATGTCCAACAACGTGTCGTTGTTTTCCTGTTCCTCGGCGACCATGACTTCGCGAACACGACGTCGGCCAGCGAGCAACAACTCGCGCACCGCCTGACGACCTTCGACCTGATCGCCACCAAGTCCACGAGGAATTGCTTGACCGCGCGCGATCGGACGATCGCCTTCGCCACGAGCGCGGCGGGTGCCACCAGGACGATCGGCTTTCCGCACGGAAGCGGCGGCGTGGCGGGCCTGCTTCGCCTCAACAGCCTTCTTGGCCGCCGATGACATTGGTTTCGCGCCCTTCGCAGCGCCCTTGGCGGGTGCTGCTGCCTTCGGCATTGCGCCACGTTTTGCTGCCGGCGCG
Source organism: Microthrixaceae bacterium (assembly GCA_947455015.1). Taxonomy (GTDB): domain Bacteria; phylum Actinomycetota; class Acidimicrobiia; order Acidimicrobiales; family Acidimicrobilacustridaceae; genus Acidimicrobilacustris. The sequence goes on from CANGMY010000225.1 coordinate 415, forward strand.
CGCTTGGTGCCTCCGCGAGGTGCAGCCGCCTTACGACTCGACTTCGGACCCGCAGCCTTTCCGCGCGGGCCGCCCTTCGATGACTTTGGTCCTGAAGACTTTGAACCTGAAGCTTTACCGCCGCTGCGACCTCCGCGTGCGGGGCTCATCGTTCAACCACCGCAACCGCGAAGCAAGCAATGCCTTCGCCGCGGCCGATCGCGCCAAGCCCTTCGGCGCGGTTGCCCTTCACCGTGACTGGAGCTCCAACTGCACCTGAGAGCCGCTGACACATTTCGTCGCGTCGCGGCGCCAGCTTTGGGCGCTCGCAGACGACTGCAGCATCGACATTTCCAGGCTCAAACCCTGATTCTCGAACAAGTCGAGCGACTTCGCTGAGAAGACCGATGCTGTCGGCACCGGCCCATTTCGGATCAGTATCGGGAAAGTGCTGGCCGATGTCGCCAAGCCCTGCAGCCCCCAGCAGTGCATCTGCACACGCATGCGCGATCACATCAGCATCGCTGTGGCCAACTAATCCGCGCTCTCCGTCGAACACCACGCCACCGAGAACCAGTTTTCGAGCCGGATCATCGGAGAACGCGTGCACGTCGAAACCTTGTCCGACTCGTACCGTCATGCCATCAACCTACCCGAGGGCGTCGAAGAGGATTGCGGCGATCGCTAAATCATTGGGTCCGGTGATCTTGATATTGGTCGGTTCGCCGTCGATCACGATCACTGTTCCACCAATTGCTTCCACCAATGCAGCGTCATCAGTCGCTCCTGCGGAACTGGCGTGGGCATCTCGGAGAATGTCGGCACGGAACGCCTGAGGGGTCTGAACGGCAACCAATGTTGAGCGGTCCAGCGTTTCGACGACAACGGATCGGCCTCGATCGTCGTGAGTGATCTTTTTGATCGTGTCGGTCACCGGGATGGCTGGAATCGCCGCATCGGCGCCTGCGTGCACAGCGGCGACGACAGCTTGATGCAATTCACCCGACGCAAGAGGTCGCGCCGCATCGTGCACAACGATGACCGCTGCATCTTCATCAATCACGGCGAGTGCAGCCCGAACGGAGTCGGCTCGCTCACTTCCACCGGTTACTGCGACATCGGCCGCGCCCGATTCAACGAGTTCCTGACCTTCTCGCTCTTGTCCTGGTGCGAGCACAACCACGACATGATCTGCCGCCGCGCGACTCACAGCAAGAGAGTGATCGATAACTCGATCATCACCGAGAAGTTCGTATTGCTTCGGCGTGACGCCGAAGCGACGACCTGATCCAGCAGCGAGCACGATCGTCCACACCGGGCCGTCGGTAGGTACTGACTCCCTGACCGTCATCGCGCAGACCATTTCGCAACCATGGGTGCAAAGGCTAGGCGAGGGCAACGGCTCACATTCGTTGAGTCAGGGACCGACGTCACACCCCTCTGTGCGCCGCTAGAGTCAACAACGTGACTGATCGCGAACTCCTCAACACCATCGAGTTCTTCAAGGGATTCGAGGGCACACCGCTCGACACCGTTGTGGCTGCTGCTGAACTGCGCGCCTTTGCTCGTGGCGGTGTCCTTTTCACCGAAAACGATGCAGCAACCGAGTTGTTTGTGGTCGTGTCCGGCCGCATCGCCATCGCCAACCGCTCCATCGACGGCCGCGAATCAGTGGTTGCCCTCATGGAACGCGGCGACCTCCTCGGCGAAATGCCGCTCTTTGATGGCCTCGCCCGTTCGGCCGAAGCCCGAGCGCTTGAACCCTCCGAAGTCATCGCCATTCCTTACGCGCCGCTACGCGACATCTACCGCGATCAGCCTGAGCTGCTTTGGAACGTCGTCGAAATGCTGGCCAACCGCCTGCGTAATACCGACGAACAGCTTGCGGACTCGGTCTTCCTCGATGTCACCGGCCGCACAGCGAAGCGCCTGCTTGAACTTGCCGGCACGGCCGATGAATTCTCTCTTCCGATTACGCAGGAAGAACTTGCAGGCATGGTCGGCGCATCACGTGAGCGCGTCAACAAGGCCATTGCGAGTTTCGTCCGCCTCGGCTGGATCGAACAATCCGAGCGTCGCTATCGCATTACCAATCGCGAACAACTCGAACTGCGCGCCCGCTGAGTTCAGGTTTCGGGGAATTGTTCCCCAACAAGTTGCTCCGAAAGCGTCCACAGGCGCTTCGCTGATTCTGGGTCGTTCGCGTAGTCCGAAGGCTCGGCAGATGTGCGATCGGCGAGATACGAACCAGGCTGTTCAAGAGCTTCGGCGCTTGCGCAGGCCCATACCTGCGTTGAGGCGCCAACGTCGACATTCACCAGAGTCGGCATTTTCATGCCGGACTTCTTGGCTCGTGATGCGAGATCGCCAAAGTCGTCCTTGGTGAAACTTCGCGCGAGATCAGTCATGACCATTCCCGGATGCACCGCCCAGGCGTGGACGCCGGCGTCGCCGTAGCGACGCTCGAGTTCCACCGTAAAGAGGATGTTCGCCGTCTTCGACTGCCCGTACGCCTCCATCTTTGAATACTCGTTGGTTTCAAAGTTTGGATCGTCCCAAATGATTCCCGATGCAAAGTGACCGGCCGAACTGAGATTCACAATGCGAGAGGGTGCGCTGGCCTTCAAGAGCGGCAGCAATCGGTTGACCAAAACGAAATGCCCGAGATGATTGGTTCCGAACTGCAATTCGAAACCGTCTTCGGTCTTCCCGTAGGGCACCGCCATGATCCCCGCATTCGCCAGAAGCACATCGAGTCGATCATGCGATGCCAAGAATCGATCGGTGAACGCTCGAACACTTTCGAGTGATCCAAGTTCCATAACTTCAAAAGAAAAATCACCGTTGGGAACAAGTTCTGTC
>CANGMY010000226.1 GCA_947455015.1 Microthrixaceae bacterium
GTCGTCGTTTTGCGGTGTTATTCGGCGAAGTGCTTGCCCTTGGGCTTGCTACGGCGGTGACGGATGAACTCGATCGCAATCGGGATCAGCGAGATGAGCACGATCGCAACAATTGCGTATTCGATGTTCTTCCCGATTGCCGGGAACGCGGAGCCAAGCCAATAGCCCAGCAGAATGAAACCTGCACCCCAAAGTGCACCGCCAATGACGTTGAACTTCACGAAGGTGCGGTAGTGCATCTTTGACACACCAGCGACAACCGGCGTGAACGTACGCACGATCGGAACAAAACGGGCCAACACGATCGACTTCGAACCATGCTTGGCGAAAAACTCTTCGGTCTTTTCGACATAGGCCGGCTTGAACAACTTCGATTCAGGCTTCTTGAACAACGAAGGGCCAACACGCTTTCCAAAGGCGTAGCCCACCTGATCGCCAGCGATTGCAGCCAATGCACAAAGAATCGCCACGACCGCGACATTGCCGCCAGCGAGTGTCCACTCGGTGCCGTTGTCGAGTGTGATGCCCGCGGTCACAAGACCAGCGGCGAACAACAGCGAATCGCCCGGAAGGAAGAAGCCAATAAGCAGACCTGACTCGGCGAAAATGATGAGGAGCAGACCGATGAGGCCAACCTGCTGAACGATTTTCTGAGGATCGGGGCCGACGGCAAAAAGAACGCTGGTGAGAACGGAGAACATGGCGGGAACCCTAGTAGTGGGTCCTGTCGTGGCCGTGGCACACCGGCCGCGAATTCTGTGACGGGTGTCAGTACCCGTCCGCGGGATTGACGACTGAAAGCAGTGGTTCCTCGTTCAGATACAGACGGAGATTGTCGATGAACGTGGCGTACATGGCCTGAAACGCACCCGACCAGTTCCACGACACATGTGGGCTGAGCCGCACGTTGGAGTGCGAATACATCCAGTGCCCGTCAGGAAGCGGCTCGGGTTCGGTAGCGTCGATGTCGGCGCAGGCCACGATGCCGCTATCGAGCGCACGAAGAAGCGCATCGTCATCGATGATCGGACCACGAGCGACGTTGATGAGTTGCACGCCAGGCTTCATAGCGGCAAAGAGTTCATCGTTGAACAAACCACGGGTCGCGTCAGTGAGCGGTGCAACAAGAACAATGTGATCGGCATCGGCAACTAATTCGGTGACAGACCGAACCATTCGCACGCCATCAACGGGACTCGGCGCATCGGTATTGCGCATTGCGGTGACGTTCATACCGAACGGAAGTGCACGCTGCGCGAGTGCCGTTCCGATTCCGCCCATACCGAGAATGGCAAGGTTTGCATTCTCGAGCGTCGCAAATGACGGCGAGGGAATGTTCCACTGCTTCGGTTGCTCAGCAACAAACGAACCGGGCATGCGCTTGGCGAACGAAAGCATGCACGCCATCACCCATTCGGAAATCGGCACGGCACTGAGCCCACGTGAATTGGTGAGAATCAGGTCATCACCAATGAGATGCAGTGGAAACTTGTCGATGCCAGTGCCGATGAGATGCACCCACTTCACACCACGACTGAGCGCGTCTTCCAGGGTCGGAACGCTTGTAGGCGTAGTGATGAGCACATCACCGACGATGCCTGCGTCGATCTCGCCGGCCATCGGAATGGCGATGACCTCGACCTGTGCGGCGAGGTCATCGGGAATATGAATGGCATCGAGCTGCCCGACATGGCTGAGAATGCGCAGCAACGTTCAGTCACCCTCAGTTGACGCTTCAGGTGCTGAAGCGACCGGGGCACTGGTCTTCACAGTGAGATCAATGACGCCACCGCTGGCCTCATGGGCCTGAATCTCAGCGGTAATCCGGGCGATTTCCGTGTCGGTCGTCGCATCGCCACGGCCAGAGTCGCGCAGGAAGACCAACGCGCCGAGGTCTCTCAGCAATGCATCCGACTTTCGCTTGGAGTTCACCCGATCAAGTTCGGCCTGGCCCTTGTCGACCGCCTGATTCACTGCAGTGGCAGCTTGGTTGCCAACTTCCATCACTTTGTCCATGAATCCCACGGCAGAACCTCCGGCTCAGTTGATGGCACGAGCGTACCGGACCACATCCCCGGGTGACCGAGCGATCCTCCCCAACGACTACCGTCCGAGCGATGGCTGCGTACCTCTCCCCCGCTTGGTTCACCGAGGCCGATGCACTCCTTCGCTCAAGCGAGGCAATGGCCGCGCAGTCGCAAGGTGTTCAGTTGGTGCTCGAGCAACGCGTTGGCGCGGGTGACGACGCAGCGGTTTGGCACGTGCAATTCGCCAACGGTGTCGTTTCTTTGACTGAAGGACCGGCAGTTGCAGCCGATGTTGTCTTCGCAAGCGATGCCGCGACCGCCGAAGGAATCCGCAATGGTTCGCTGAGCGCGCAAGCCGCGTTCATTGCCGGCGATCTTCGCGTTGAAGGTTCAATCAACGCTCTACTCGAACACGCGGAATTATTCGCTGCCCTTGAAGACGTACTTGGCCCGCTGCGCTGAGCGCAACGGGCCAAGCAAACGGAATCAGATGAGTCCGAGTTCCTTCACGCCGTCGCGCTCTTCAACGAGTTCGGCGACCGACGCGTCGATGCGGCCACGTGAGAAGTCGTCGATATCGAGACCCTGCACGATTTCGTACTTGCCATTGGCACAGGTGACGGGGAACGAAGAGATGATGCCCTCGGCAACGCCGTAGGAACCATCGGACGGAATCGCCATCGAGACCCAGTCGCCCTTGGCCGAACCAAGTGCCCAGGTGCGCATGTGATCAATTGCAGCGTTTGCAGCTGACGCAGCGCTGGAAAGTCCGCGTGCTTCGATGATTGCGGCACCGCGCTGCTGAACGGTCGGGATGAAATCGTTTTCAAGCCAGGCCTGATCATTGACGAGTGCAGCTGCGTTCTGACCCTTTACTTCAGCGTGGAAGAGGTCGGGGTACTGCGTTGCGGAGTGGTTGCCCCAGATCGTCATCTTGGTGATGTCCGAAACGGTGGTGCCGGTCTTGGCTGCAACCTGTGCGATGGCACGATTGTGATCGAGACGAGTCATTGCGGTGAAGCGCTCGTTCGGAATGTTCGGCGCGTTGTTCATCGCGATAAGCGCATTGGTGTTGGCGGGGTTACCGACAACGAGGATCTTCACGTCAGCAGCAGCGTTGTCTGACAGCGCCTTGCCCTGCGGCTTGAAGATGCCACCGTTTGCTTCGAGCAGGTCCTTGCGCTCCATGCCCTTCGAACGGGGACGTGCACCAACGAGAAGCGCGTA
>CANGMY010000227.1 GCA_947455015.1 Microthrixaceae bacterium
CCCCTTGCGCTTCCAGAAGGCGACTGGGAACTCACGCTTCGCACCGGATGGGTTGAGCCGGCGTATCTCGAAACCGACGCTTCGTGGTGCGAACCCGGTGGCGAACCGTTTACGTCGCTCGCCAATGGCGGCGCATTTGGCGGCAAGTTGACGACCGATGTTGGCCGCGTTGCTCGTGACCTTGCCTATGAACATCGCCAAGCAGTCCGTGTGGTGTTGTCTCGTGAGGACGTTGTGCGCACCGGACCAAAGCGTCCGCCGATTGCCGCTGGTATCCGTTCCGATGGTTCAGGTGTCATTCGAGTCGTTCGCACCGAGGGCATTACTGAAGCAATCACGCGCGTTGCCCCGCAGTTGGTTGTTGAGGAAGTTGATGTCGTTGGTCCCCCAACGTCTGTTGCCATTCGCGGTGCCGGCACCGTCGAAGCACAACTCCTTCTCGCTGCACTCAACGCAAAGCAAAATGCGAAAGTCAACGATGGCGGAGCGCATGTTGCAACAGTGACAAGCGCAGACGGTGCAGTCGCCACGGTTGCGATTGGTTTCGATGGCGTCGTGAGAGTCGATCTTCGATGCGGTCAATTGCTTGACGCGATTGTTCTGCGCTCATACGCAATCGGCGCAGTCCACATGGCACTTGGCTGGGTCACGAGCGAAGGAGTGTCTGTTGACGAGGACGGAACGATTAGCGATCTCACCATCCGTTCATTCGGCGTACTTCGTTCTGCTGATATGCCGCATGTTGAAGTGACGTTGCACGACGAAGACTCCGAACCCGTTAACGGTTCCGACGCTGTCTTCGCTGCAACCGCGGCGGCGCTGTGGTCCGCTCAAGGTTGGCCAACCGATTGGCCGACTGGTCGCAGTGTTCTCGACGGCGCTCGTGTGACACAGTGACTTCATGAGCACACCTATTGGTCCGTACACGCCCATCATTCGCGCTGGCGACTTCCTCGTGATCTCCGGGCAACTCGGATTGGTCAACGGAGAGATGATCGTGGGTGGCGTTACCGAAGAAACAACGCAGGCGCTGGCGAACATGGCTGCGCTTCTCGAAGCCGAAGGCGCATCGTTGTCAGACGTCGTAAAGACGACGGTCTTCCTGCGGCACATGCGCGACTTTGATCTCATGAACGAGGCCTACATGGCTGCGTTTGGCGATCATCGCCCGGCCCGCAGCGCCTTTGCGGTTGCCGAACTTCCTCGTGTGGCCCTGGTTGAGATCGAAGCGTGGGCTTGGTCGCCCGCCGCGAAGTAAGGTTTCTCTCATGGCTGGCGTCGTCATCATCATCCTCGTGCTCGTGATCGCAATCCCTGTTGGGTTTCTCATGACCATGTCGGTCGTCGCTGGGGTGTTGGGCTGGAGTGTTGAAGACGAGGTCGACGTGACCTACGCCGGCACCGAGGACTACGCCCTCGCATACCCAGAAGCCTGAGCGTTCCTCGACCGCTGTTTGCCTCGAGATGAACTTTTCGCGCCCCGACAACTTTTCGTCGACACGGAACGGCGGAGAGAAGTAGCGTGCCGATTCGTTAAGAAGGTGCTGGGAAGGTGTTCCGACCCCGCAGGACAGAAAGGGGTTCCGGAATGGCTGCCGGTACCGTCAAGTGGTTCAACGCTGAAAAGGGCTTCGGCTTCATCTCACGTGAGGGAGGCCCCGACGTGTTCGTGCATTACAGCGCGATCAGTGGCTCGGGTTATCGCTCACTCGAAGAAGGCCAAGCTGTCGAGTTCGAGGTCACCAGTGGCCCGAAGGGTGATCAGGCACAGGACGTTCGTCCTCTCTGAGACCACACTCATTTCGTAAACACGCCGCCCTCCGGGGCGGCGTGTTTCGTTTTGCAGAGTGTTTTGTTTTGCTCAGAGTTGCGAACGCAGCGCGTGATGAAAAGCGCTTATGAGCCCCAGCGCGATTGACCAAAGCGATAACCAACACTTCGAACCGTCTGAATCAGATTGGCGTGATGTTCGCCGAGTTTTGCGCGCAAACGTCGGATATGAACATCGACGGTGCGTGCTCCGCCGTAGTACTCATAACCCCACACACGACTAAGCAACGTCTCACGCGTGAACACTTTGCCTGGGTTCGAGGAAAGGAACTTCAGGAGTTCGTATTCCATGTAGGTGAGATCGAGCGGTGCGCCACCGATAGCGGCCTGATAGGTCTCGAGATTGAGGACGAGTTCGCCGTACTCAACGAGTTCGGGTCGCACACCTGCGCCAGTGTTCCAATAGAGATGCTTGAGACGAGCTTCGAGTTCGCGCGGGTGGAACGGCGCCAAACAGAAATCGTCGTACAAGTCGTCGCGGAGTTCGAGGTCGCCTAATTGGGTGCCGCTGACAAGAAGCAAAAGTGGTTCGAGCGGAACGTCGCGCTTACGCAATGCACGACAAAGCGCGAACGCGCGCTCTGGGTCGAGATACGCGCAAATGATTGCGCCGCCCCAACCGTTTTCCGGTTCGATGCGAGACGCAGCGAGTTCGTCGCTTGCGGCCTTCCATGGATACCCCGACAAGTCGAGTGCTTGTGCGAGTTCCGGGGGCGGAGGATCGGGAAAAATGAGGATCGGTTCCATGATGGTTACCAAGCCGGAAGGTACCGATCGAGTTCGAACTGCGTGACCTGGGCCTTGTAATCGGTCCATTCCGCACGCTTATTGCGCAAGAACCATTCGAAGATGTGTTCTCCGAGTGCTTCGGCAACAAGTTCGGAGTTCTCCATGACATCAAGAGATTCCGAAAGCGATTGCGGAAGCGGGCGGATGCCTTCGGCGGCACGCTGTTCAGGAGTGAGTTCGAACACGTTCGCTGCTGCTTCGGGCGGAAGTTCGTAACCGCCTTCGATTCCCTTAAGGCCCGCAGCGAGCATGACGGAATAGGCGAGGTACGGGTTACACGCCGGATCGGGAGCGCGGTATTCGATGCGAGTCGAGGACTGCTTGCCGCGCTTGGTGACCGGAACACGAACGAGCGACGACTGATTGTTGCGAGCCCATGTGATGTACACGGGCGCTTCGTAACCAGACACCAAACGCTTGTAGGAGTTCACGAGCTGATTGGTGACAGCCGTGATCTCGGGTGCGTGGTGCAACAAGCCGGCGATGAAGCCGCGCGCCACCTTTGACAAACCAACGGGATCGCCTGGTTCGTGGAATGCGTTTTCGTCGCCTTCAAAGAGCGACATGTGCGTATGCATACCCGAACCCTGCACACCAGCAAGTGGCTTCGGCATGAACGATGCGAAC
>CANGMY010000228.1 GCA_947455015.1 Microthrixaceae bacterium
CGAGCGAACGGGAAGACGCCTATGTGTGGCGCACCCGGGAAGAATTCGAGGCTCATGCGGCCGAGGGCGGATTCCTCGAATATGCCGAGTTCCTTGGCAATCTCTACGGAACCCCTTGGCCCGACGGCGCCGATGGCCGAGATGTGATCTTGGAGATCGATGTTCAGGGCGCAGCGCAGGTTCTCGAACGGGTGCCCGATTGCCTGTTTATCCTCCTTGAGCCCCCTTCGGCCGAGGTCCAGGCTGAACGCCTTCGGGGTCGGGGCGACCCTCCGGAGCAGGCCGAGCGCCGCATTTCCGTCGCCCAGGCGGAATTGGCCGAGGGCCGTCGATTGGGTGCCATTTGCATCGTGAACGACGACCTCGACCGCACCGTGGCCGAGGTTGAAGGGCTGATCGCCGAGCATCGCTCGACCTGATGGCGTTCGCCGTCCGCCCCATGATTTTCAGCAATGTGGTCCGGGCGGGTGACTGCGGTAGCATTGCCCCTCTTCTCTGAGGTGGTTCTGCAGGTTTCAGCAGGACTCTCAGTTCGTAAGTCTTCTGTCCCCAATCAGTAGCGAAGGTGTGCCGTGGCCCAGATCCATGACTCGATGGTGAACCCCCGAATCGAAGTTCTTCTCTCGAAGGTCGATTCGCGATTCACGCTGGTGTCGCTCGGCGCGCAGCGAGCTCGTCAGATCAACGCCTACTTCAACCAGCTTGGTGAAGGACAGGGCTCAAATGTTCCGCCGCAGGTGACATCGCTCGCCCGCAAGCCGCTCTCAATCGCGTTCGAGGAAATCTCGGCCGACAAGATCATCCCCGTGCGCGTCGATCCCGCCGAACTCCTCCTCGAGGATGTCGTCGATGGCATCGATGAAACCGTTGAACTGGCCGAGGCCGTCGACGAAGCACCTGAGGCTGACTGACCGACCTGTTGTCGGTTCTGCGGGCATGACCCTCACATCCCGTCGCATCGTTCTCGGAGTTACCGGGGGAATCGCCGCGTACAAGGCTGTCGACGTTTGTCGTCGTCTTGTCGATGCTGGCGCGCATGTTGTGCCGATCATGACCGAAGGCGCGCATAACTTCATCGGCGAAACGACGCTGTCAGCGCTTGCATCGGAAAAAGTGCAGACCTCGTTGTGGGATGAAACCTCTCCCATCCCGCATACTCGTCTTGGCCAAGACAACGACGTGATCGTTGTTGCGCCCGCCACCGCACGACTTATTTCGGCATACGCCCATGGCTATTCCGACGACTTACTTACCGCCACGCTGATTGCAACGCGGGCGCCCGTCATCATTTGTCCGGCAATGCACACCGAAATGTGGGAACACCCTGCTGTGCAGGACAACCTTGCATTGCTCGCCTCACGTGGCGTCATCATCGTTCCGCCCGGCGAAGGTCGCCTCGCTGGTGGCGATGTCGGCACCGGTCGCCTCGCCGAACCAGCGGACATCGTTGCGGCCATCGAACGTGTGCTTTCGGCAAACGACGATCTTGCTGGAGCTCATGTGCTCGTCACTGCAGGTGGAACTCGCGAGGCCATCGATCCGGTTCGCGTCATCACGAATCGATCCTCAGGCAAACAGGGATATGCGATTGCTGCCGAAGCGTTATCGCGCGGCGCAAAGGTCACGCTTGTCACCACCACGAACCTTCCGGTTCCGGCTGGAGCCGATGTCATACATGTTGTGAGTGCAGCAGATATGGAAGCCGCAGTAATGCCGATCGCCGATGCTCACGATGTCATTGTGATGGCGGCAGCGGTTGCTGATTTCCGCCCTGCAGTTGTCGCTGACCACAAAATCAAGAAAGACGAATTCGGTGCCGACGGCGATCGCCGAATCGTGCTCGAGCCCACGCACGATTTTCTTGTCGATCTCGGTCAGCGGAAGGTGCCGGGTCAGGTTCTCGTGGGCTTCGCGGCCGAGACCACCAACGTTCTTGACAATGCCCGCGGCAAACTGACACGCAAGAACCTCGATCTCATCGTGGCCAACGATGTCGGTGCTGAAGGTGTCGGGTTTGAATACGACACCAATGCAGTCACCATCCTTTCGACCACGGGCGATGCCACAAACATCGCCCTGACCGACAAACGTGCGGTCGCCAAGGCAGTACTCGACGCAGTTGTGGCCATCAGGTCCGACCGCTGAGGGTCTCTGTCCGACTAGGTTTCTCCCCGAACCAACGACACAGGAGTATCCCGTGAGCAGCTGGACCTTCACCTCGGAATCCGTAACCGAGGGCCACCCAGACAAGATGGCCGATCAGATCTCTGATGCCATCCTCGACGCCATGCTGACGAACGACCCCATGAGTCGTGTTGCATGCGAAACCCTCGTCACTACTGGTCTCGCGATCATCGCCGGCGAAGTCACCACCTCTGGGTACGTCGATATTCCCAGCATCGTGCGCGACACCATCAAGGGCATCGGTTACGACCGCGAGTCCTATGGCTACGACGGCGAGACCGTTGGTGTCATGGTCAGTCTCGACGCTCAGTCTTCAGACATCGCTCAGGGCGTTGACGATTCAGAAGAAGTTCGAACCGGCACCTCTGGCGAAGACATCCTCAACAAGCAGGGTGCGGGCGATCAGGGAATGATGTTTGGCTACGCGTGCAACGAGACCGATGTGCTCATGCCGCTTCCGATTCACGTGGCCCACCGCATGGCCGAGCGTCTCGCCGATGTTCGCAAGGCAGGCACGGTCCCGTACCTTCGCCCCGATGGCAAGACTCAGGTCACCTTCGATTACGAAGATGGCAAGCCAGTGCGTCTGCGTACCGTGCTCATCTCCACTCAGCACGACGACGGAATCGACCGCGAGGACGCAATTCGTCCCGACCTGATCGAGCACGTCATTCGTCCCGTCATTCCTGCTCAGTTCGCGAATGACGACTACCAGGTTCTCGTGAATCCGACTGGGCGCTTCGTCATCGGAGGTCCGGTCGGCGACGCTGGCCTTACCGGCCGAAAGATCATCGTCGACACCTACGGCGGCATGGCTCGCCACGGCGGCGGCGCCTTCTCTGGCAAGGACCCGTCAAAGGTCGATCGCTCCGCTGCGTACGCCGCTCGTTGGGTTGCAAAGAACGTTGTCGCCGCCGGCGCTGCCGATCGTTGCGAAGTTCAGGTTGCCTACGCCATTGGTGTTGCTCACCCCGTTTCGATCATGGTCGAGACTTTCGGCACCAACAACGTCGACGAAGAAAAGATTGCTGCGGCAGTTCGCGAAGTCTTCGACCTTC
>CANGMY010000229.1 GCA_947455015.1 Microthrixaceae bacterium
AACAACTGCTCGCGAACTTCTTGCTTCATTTCCGCCGCAGCGGCACGAGTGAACGTGACCATAAGGAGTTCGTCGGCGCGCAGACCTTCTTCGGCCACATACCGGGCAACGAGTGCCGTCAGTGAGTAGGTCTTGCCTGTTCCAGCACTGGCCTCGAGCAGCAGCCATTCACGAGACGGCAGCGGGTGCGTGAGTTCGAACACGTCGGTGTCGCTCATAACGTCACCGTCGTTTCCGCAAAGCAGTTCTGTAACGCGCGGGCATAGGCCTGGAAACGCGTGCCGCTTTCGGCAAAGCCAAGGTCGATCGGACGCAATGGACTGAAGACGTCGGAAGGGTCGACGAGATCGGCGAATTTTCGGGAACCAAAGATTGCCCGAGCGGAAGAGTTCTTGAGATCGGAGCCGAGACCATTGTTGACATTTGTTGGCTTGGTTGGATCGGCCCACGACGCGCGCTCGAAGAGCGGAAGTGCGGAACACAACGCCCGTTGATGCACGCCAAGCGCAAAGGTCAGGACCTTGGTCGCCGACTCGAGACGCTCCGATTGAGATGCACCAGCGAGAACAAACTGTTGCACCGCGATGGATTCGTTTTTCTTGTCGGACCGGGCGATGACAATCGCCTTGCGGACATTGCCCGGTTCGGCCAATGCCAACGCGGCCAGATGCAACCACGGGCGCACCGTATGACGGCCGTTGGCATTCGAGAAAGCGATCTCTAGAACTTGAGTTGTGCCCACTTCGAGTGTGTCGAAAATGCCGGCATCGCCAAGCGTGAGTTGGATGGGAACCGCGACCTCGCCAGAAAAGTCGATGCCCTTGACGGCCAGCATTGCTTCGACCTCGGCTCCGATCGTTGCCCAGAAGCGATCGCCAACAGCACCGATGGGCACCCCACCCATGAGTTGGTGAAGGTCACGCTGATGCTGCATGTCGGCACCAGCGCGCGCCACCTTCACAAGATCTGAGCCGATTTTGGAATACGCGAGGTTGCCGGGCCAAAGCTCGACCTGATCGTCGGAACTACGTTCCTCGTTCGGCAACGAGATCTGCATGCGCTCACGCAGGTACAACTCGGATGGTTTCTTGATGGCATTGACGAGCGTCTGGATCGACAACGAACTGCGATCGAACTCGGCGGGATCCCATTCGAAATCTTGCCACACCATCTCGATCGGTTGTTCGCCAGCCACATCGATAATCCGGCGGGCCACGACAGCGGCCACCGGATCGAACGTGAACGAACCTTCGATGGCCTTCACCACGTTCTTGCTCTCGTTTTCCGAAACAACACCAAAGTTCACCGGATCGGTGAGTTGTCGAGCATGGCGAATGAGCACCGGCTTCGGCGCTGCTACTTCAGGGCCAGCGGCAATAATACCGGCGATGGCGTCGGTGAGTTCGGCCAACGGAACCGCCATGGGCAGTTCTTTGTTGTTGGTGACGTCGAAGCCATTGCAGGTCACAAGCACCGCGTCGCTTGCAGCGGATAACAGGTTCAAAAGACCAAGGCGTTCTTCAGCATGAAAGTCGCGCTCGGCAAGACGAGGCGCGTCGAGAAGGATGTCGTCGCCATTGCCACGACCGGAAGAGAACGCACGATCGTCGAAACCGAGGATGGCAACAATGCGGGCCGGCACGCCGCGAAGGCGAGAGAGCGACGCGACGCGCACAACATCGCCCCACACCTTTGACCGGGAACGAATGCCATCGAGTTCCTCGGCAAAGAGCGCCGATAGTTCTCGGTAACCGAGTTGCGCGGACTGCGCCGACGTCGCCGCATGCAAACGAAGTTCTCGAGCAACATCGAGTGCGTCAGCGAGTTGGTTGCGATCTTCGAACGGAACCTCGAACATCGAGTTGAGAAGAGTTTCGAGCGTGTCGGCCCATTCGGATGCTCGCCGAGGCTCGCCGCAAAATTGGGTGAACTCACTGAGCAGATCGATGAACGAGGCAAGGCTGCCGACGAGTTCAATCGAGCTTCCACTGATGTCGTCATAACCAACAACGCCTGTCAGCGTTTCTCGGTCCTCTGGCGACTGCACGAGGATGCCGTTGATGAGGCGATCGATCGCAATGCGCCAGGTGCCCGCTTCGATGCCGGCGGGGTAGTTCCAAGGAGCGGCTGCACGATAGGTGTCGTCAATTCCCCAATGAACCTGGAGATCGGTGAGCCACCGTTCAAGAGTTGCAAAGTCGTCCTCGTCGATTGCGAAGCGACGACGCACAGGTTCAAGCGCCAAAAGTTCAAGCACTTTGCTGAGTTCAAGACGATTGCCGACGGCGTCGAATAACGCAGCAATTGCATCGGCAACCGGAGTTGCAGTGCTGGTGGTTTTGTCGATGATGGCGATTGGCAACTGCAAACGCGCTCCAACACCATTGCCTTCGACAACCTCGTGGAACTCAGCACCCATCACTGGGCCAACAAGTGGCGCGTAGGTCTCGATATCGGGACAGATCACAATGATGTCGCGCGGCTGCAATGTTGGGTCGGCGGCTAACCGATGCAGAAGCGCGTCGCGCAACACTTCAACCTGGCGCGTGGGGCCGTGGCACAAGTGCACTTCAAACGAACCGTCACCGTTTTCGAGTACAGCCTTTTTGTGCGGCGGAATGGAAAGCGGCTCGTCGTGCGCAATCGACCGTTGAAGGCGACCGAGCACAGACGGCACTGGCAACGCCTCGAGCGTCTGCATTTTGGGGAACGCTCGTGACAACAACGCCATTGACTCGAGGCCGGCACGCGACCACGAGCGAAGCAACGGATTGTGCATGGTGTTGGCAAGATCGAGGTGACTGCGAAGTTCGTCGCCAAGATCAATCGAACGAAGATCGTCAATGCGATCGGCTGAGGGAAACACCGTGTACACGGCGAGGTCGAGCAACGTAGAGAGTTCGGCGAGCAACGACACCTTGGCCGGCGAGTACGCATCGAGCCCGAAGATCGACAACCGACCGGGAAGCGCTCGCTGCACGGCAACTGGATCGAGATGACCTCGGGCGGCAATGAAGCGTTCGCCAGTGGAAACTCCGATGACGTCGTGGACTGCGTGCCACAGCTTGTATTGCCACTGCTTGTCGGGGCGAAGCGGTTGCACGGGATCGGACTGTGTGCCGACTGCCCACGTGGCTGGCATTTCTGGTCGGTACACCGAATACCGATCGAACAATTCGGCAATGCGTTGCGCTGTGGCGAAGGGGCTCTTGGCCTCGGCGAACCCTGGAGCCAACGACGG
>CANGMY010000230.1 GCA_947455015.1 Microthrixaceae bacterium
CCGACCGTGGTGAAGATCAGGGCAGCTGCTTGATCGACGTTCCATTGCGAAATGAGCCACTTCGGATACGGGGCGGCAATCATTCGGTTGGATTCTGAAGGGAATGCGATTTCATCAGATTTCATTGCGCGCGCATCCCAGCCAGCGGGTGCTTCTGCAGCAATTTCGGCAAAGCGCGCCCAAAGTTCACCGAGCGCACGTTGATGCGCGCCGGCTGAGCGACCAAGTTGATGTCGAAGCGCGGATTCAATAATTGCGTACTGATGGGCTGCGGTCGTGAGGTTGCGGTCGATCTCGATCTGCGAAATGACCATCTCGCGAGGTGCGATGACTTCGTCTGGTTCGCCTGTCGACGCAAGTGCCGGAGCTTCTGGAAGAGCGATTCCGGCTTTTCCGGCCACAACGCCTGACCAGCGATTTTCCCCGCCAACGACTATTGCGACATCAATCGCACCTGAGCGCACATCGGTTGCTGCCCGCGCCAACAGAGATTGTTGAAGAACGCCGAGTTCACTGCGAATGGTGCGGGCGTTCGGTGCACCAATTTCTTGAGCAATCGCTCGACCAGGATCTGACTCGGCCCAGGTGCCATGCGGAACGAGCACTGCGCCCGTAAGCGCGCCGAGTGCATTGCCGGCGCCGGTTGACTCCAGTGCACACTGGACTGCTTCAATCATGAGGTCAGTGGCCGAGGCCAACTGAAAGTCCGGCCCGTCGCGGTGAGCGATCTCCGATGCACCGATCACGATTGGCGTTTGCGGGTCAAGAATTTCGGACACAGTCATGGTCACACTTTCGATTGAAGAGCGGTGAAGAACATGGCGACGGTGGGATTAAAGAGATCGGCTCTTTCCCACTGCAGAAAATGCCCCGCCCCGGGAAGAACAAGTGGTCCGACTCGGTCAGTGAACGCGACTTCGCAGCAATGAATGAAGTCGGGCCCCACGACCTGGTCGTCAGCGCCGTAGAAAAGAAGAGTTGGAATATCAACGGTACGGTCGAGGATCGGAAACTCCTCCGATGTACGCCCATACCCAAGTTGATAGACGGCCCAACCGGCGCGCAGACGTGCTTCGTCTGCCCAAGGTTCGGTCATGAAGTCAATATCGGCATCAGTAAACGTTCCTTGTGATGCCCAAAGGCGCGGCCCGTACATTGCTGCAACCCACGCGCGCCGCAGTGCAGGCGTACTCAATTCAGCGGCAAGTACATCGGGTTCGCCACCCTGGCGACGTCGGTAGTCGCCCGTTGGACCATCGGCGATTGCCTTTATCGATCCGATATCAATGCCAGCGGCGACGTAAGCGTCAATGACCATTGGCGGAACGGTGTCGAAGAAGCACAATCCGTCGACGAAACCCTCGAACCGTTGCACCAGGTCGACAGCAACGACTCCGCCGACGTCGCCGCCGACAACTCCGATGTGTTGATGGCCGAGAACGTCGTGAGTGAGTTCGTAAAGGTCGCGACTGTACGTAACAAGGTCGTAGGTATCGCTTTCCGAAAAACCAGAGTCACCATGACCACGAAGGTCGGGAACGATCACTTCAAAGCCAGCGGCGACGAGTGGCTCGATGTTGCGCCACCAAATTCGTTTGGTTTCTGGATAGCCGTGAATGAGGAGTAGCGGAGACCCACCAACGCCTTCACGCACATAGGCGAGCTCAACCCCACTCGCGAGTCGTGAACGATGGATCGTGAACGCGTCAGAAGCTGGCGTAGGTGGTTGCGCAGGACGCAATCGGAGGTCGTAGCCGGTAACGCTCACGCCACTGTTCCTGCGTCGAACATTGCATCGATTTCCGCGTTGGTACGTCCCATCGATAAGAGAACCTCACGGGTGTGCTGCCCGAGTTCAGGGGCACCCGAACGCGCTTCCCACGGAGTTCCGTAAAAGTCCGACGGACTCGCAATCCGCATCGCGGAACCGTTTGCTTCAGGAACTTCGATAAAGGCACCTGCTGCATGCACCTGTTCATCGATCAGTACATCGTCGATGTCGTTGACTGGAGCCCAGAACATGTCTGGTTCAGTGTCGAAGATCACTGCCCATTCATCACGAGACTTCGTCGCGAAGATTCCATCGAGTTCTGCGATCAGGTCTCGGGCGTTTTCACGTCGACCAAGCGGTGTTGCATACGGACCTTCCTCGATCCATTCCGGATGTCCAACCACTCGACACAACGGCGGCCAATGGCGATGCGCTTCTTGGCCGATGAGCCAAATCTTTTTACCGTCACCGCATGTGTAGTTATTCATGGCGGGGTTGCCCATCGTTTCGCGAGCGCCGATGCCGATGTGATCGCCCCAGCCAAGAGTGATCGAAAGATCGAAACCAATTGTGTAGACACCTTGACGAACGAGCGAGGTCGAAACCAGCTGACCTTTACCGGTGCGCTCGCGACTAAACAGCGCGGCACACACTGCCGCCGATGCGGAACTTCCCGTCGGATGATCGCCCATGCCGCCGCGTTGGAACGGAAGCGGACCATCGGGCGTCTGCAAAAGCGATGCCACGCCAGAACGGGCCCAGAATCCACCGATGTCGTACGCAGGTCGCGCCGCATCGGGACCTTCCATTCCATAACCGGTGATGAGCTGGTAGACGAGGCGCGGGTTACGAGCCATGACTTCGTCGGGACCAAGTCCCCAGCGTTCTAGAGCGGAGCGTCGCAAGTTGGTCACGAACACGTCGGCGCTATCGAGAAGTTCAAGCGCGAGTGCCTGACCTTCCGGGGTGCGCAGATCGACCGCAACGGATTTCTTCGAGCGGTTGTCCATTTCGAAGACCGGGTTGTCCGGCATCATCGCGCCGAACAGCGCTTGATAGGTGCGAGCAGGGTCACCGCCACCAGGTGGCTCCAACTTGATGACGTCTGCACCCCAGTCGGCAAGGATGCCAGCACATGCCGGGCCGGCCACCCACATGCCAAGTTCGACGACTTTCACACCTTCTAATGGTCCGGACACGCCCCACTCCTTCTCTGTCTCCCGAGAGCGTGGCACATCGTTCGGGTCCCCGGCCTCGAGCAACCCGCTTACTACCGTTCCGCAAGGCGAATTTGCCCCTTAACCCCCCGGAGGAACCATGCGTTCACATTCTGCGCGCCGAATTCTCGGCGTTGCTGTCCTTTCGCTCGCGATCGTTGCTGGCATCGCTGGCTGCAGTAGCGACAAGAAGTCGAGTGATACCTCGACGACAACAACCACCGCGGCGTCAACCCC
>CANGMY010000231.1 GCA_947455015.1 Microthrixaceae bacterium
GACCATCGCATGGCCGGCACGTCCAAACACGATGCTCAATTGATCAAGGAGTCCGCACGGCACGCCAACAGCGCGAAATTCTGCGCGTTGTGCAAGAAGCGCAAGTTCCATGGGCGATCCAGAGAATCCGAACGCGAGTGCCGCCGCGATTTCAAGCGCGGCACTTGAGGAGAGTCCCGCGCCAGTAGGAAGTGTTGAGGTGACTGACGCGGTGAATCCATGTGTTGGGTTCACTTCCGTGGCAACCGCGGCGACGTAGCGACCCCATTGGGGTTCGATCGACGCGATGTTGATAGCGGGATCAAGAACGAATGTGACGGTTCCGGCGAGTGCATCGGACAAAAGTTCAACGCGGCCTTGTTCGTGAGTTCCACTGATGGAGATCCCGAGATCTGTCGCGCACGGCAATGCAAGGCCGCCTGCATAGTCAGTGTGATCGCCGATGAGGTTCACGCGACCTGGAGCATGAACCGTGAATGCCTGACCGTTCATTTCGCAGAGCGCAGTTGTGCGGCGGCAGTGATCGGTTCGATTGGGTTGAACCACACGCCACTACCAAGTTCGCCAGCCGCTACAAAACGTTGCGTGCCTGCGGAGCGAAGCAGCGGTGCGATGTGCGCGTGCACTCGAAGGGGCGTGCGCTTCACGCTGTCGAATGGGCGCTGGTGGAACCACATCATTAATGGCATTGGCGCGTCGAACAACGTGTCGAGGCGTCTGATGCAATCGGTGAGAAGTGACGCGAGATCGTTGCGCTGGTCGTCGTTCAACGACGGAAGATCGGCAATGTCGCTCGAAGGCGCGAGCAAGAGCTCATAGGGCCACGATGCAGCGAGAGGAACCCACGCTGACCATTCGCCGTGAATCGCGACCACAACATCGTCTGACGGGGCATCGAATGCTGTTGCCGATGCAGTGGCGTATTCGGTCACAACAACTGGGGGCACGATGTCGAATGCATAGATCTGTCCGTGGGGATGAGCGATGGTGGCGCCCACCTCTGGTCCACGGTTTTCAAAGATGAGCACATACGAAACGTCATCGCGCGCGCCGAGCGCGGCAGAACGGTCCGCCCACAGATCGATAACGCGGCGAGCCTGATCGGTGGAGAGATCAGCAAATGACGCTTGGTGTTCCGAGGTGTAGAGCACGATTTCTGCTCGACCGTTCTCGAACGGGGGCCACCGATTCGGGAAGGCGAGAACCTCATAGGGCTCGGGTGCCTCAACGCCGCCCACGCAGAACGGACAGGCCTCAGAAGGAAGGTTTGGGCGACCTTGGCGGGCTGGAACCATCCATGAGGGCTCGCCACTGAGTGCGTCGATTCGATAACCGGCCGAGGTGGCCTGCTCGCTCTCGAAGGGCTCACTTCCACTCATGGATCGAACGGTAGTCGTGGTCGCTTGACCCCATCCCGGGTGGGGGCGAGGATTCCCCCATGCGCGCACAGGCCAATGGCATCGAAATTGAGTACGAGACCTTCGGGGATCCGGCCGATCCGCCGCTTCTGCTGGTCATGGGCCTTGGCTGCCAACTCGTGTGGTGGAACGAGGACTTCGTCCAGGCCTTTGTCGATCGCGGCTTTTACGTGATCATTTTCGACAATCGCGACGTTGGTCTTTCCACAAAGATCGAGACCCACATTGACCTCATGGCCTCGGTCGTGGGCTTCCTGCAGGGCGATGCCATCGAGGCGCCCTACCAACTCGCCGACATGGCGGCCGATGCGTGGGGTCTGTGCGATTCGCTCGGTCTCGACCGCGTCAACCTTTTTGGCGGCTCGATGGGCGGAATGATTGTTCAGCAGATGGCGGTCGATCGCCCCGAGCGAGTGCTTTCGCTTACCTCGGTGATGTCGACAACCGGAGATCCCGATGTTGGTCAGCCCACACCAGAAGCCGTCGCAATGTTGCTTACGCCAGCACCAGCTAGTCGCGATGAGAACATTGAGCAGAGCGTCGTGTCCGGAAAGTTTCTCGCCGGCCCGCAGCATTTCGATGAGAACTGGATTCGGGAGCGCAACACTCGCGCCTTTGACCGTTGCTTCCATCCCGACGGGCAGACGGCACAGTTGTTGGCGATCGTGACCTCGCCGTCGCGTTCAGAAGGTCTGCGCAGCATCGATGTTCCGGCGCTTGTTGTGCATGGCGACATTGATCCGCTCGTCACCTTCAGCGGCGGCGAACGAACAGCTGAATGCCTCAGGGGTTCGGAGTTTCTCCCGCTCGAGGGAATGGGGCACGACATTCCCCGCTATTACTGGTCGACCATCATCGAGCACGTCACTGCACTCGCCGCTCGGGCCAACGTTTAACCACCGTTCTTTTCACTAATAGGAGCTTTGTTATGGGACCTCTCGCGGGCGTTCGCATCGTCGAGATTGCAGGAATCGGACCAGGACCATTCGCGGCGATGATGCTCGCCGATATGGGCGCCGACATCATCCGTGTCGATCGGGCTGGACAGGTCTACGGCGGCGATCCGGCGACACCACCGAAGGACGTCATGAACCGCGGTCGTCGTTCCATCGGTGTCGATCTCAAGAATCCTGAAGGCGTCGAGACGGTTCTTGGTCTCGTCGAAAAGGCTGACGCACTCATTGAAGGTTTCCGGCCAGGCGTGACCGAACGTCTCGGCATCGGTCCCGATGCTTGTTTGGCTCGCAATCCGAAACTTGTTTACGGACGCATGACTGGCTGGGGCCAGGACGGCCCCATGGCGCAAATGGCCGGCCATGACATGAACTACATCGCCATTGGTGGCGCGCTTGGTGCAATCGGCCGTCCGAATGAACGTCCGCAGCCCCCGCTCAATCTTGTTGGCGACTTTGGCGGCGGCGGCATGCTGCTTGCTTTCGGCATCGCGTGCGGAATCATCGAAGCTCGCATGTCGGGCAAGGGACAGGTTGTCGACGCGGCAATGGTCGATGGCACCGCAGTGCTCACAACGTTCATGCATGGCTTTATGGCGATGGGCCTTTGGAGCGACGAACGCGGCGTCAACATGCTCGACTCGGGCGCGCACTACTACGAGGTCTACAAATGCTCCGACGGCAAATTCCTTTCCGTCGGCGCAATCGAACCGCAGTTCTATGCCGAACTTCTTGAGAAGACCGGTCTGGCTGGCGACGAGGAATTCGCGAAGCAGAACGATCGTTCAATGTGGCCGCATTTGAAGGAACGTCTTGCTGCGGTAATAGCGACAAAGACCCGTGA
>CANGMY010000232.1 GCA_947455015.1 Microthrixaceae bacterium
AACGTTGCGCAAAGCAGCGAGATGTTCCAGACACGCAACATGCCGCGGCGTTCTTGCACAAGCACGGAATGCAAATAGGCCGTGCCAGTAAGCCACGGCATGAATGACGCGTTCTCGACGGGATCCCACGCCCAGTAACCGCCCCAACCGAGAACCTCGTACGACCACCAAGAACCGAGAATGATTCCGACGGTGAGGAAACCCCACGCAATAAGCGTCCAGCGACGAGTGGCGAGCAACCAACCCTCACCAACGCGGCCCGTAATCAATGCCGCTATCGCGAATGCGAACGGAACAGTGAAACCCACATAACCGAGGTACAACATCGGCGGATGAAAGGCCATGAGCGGATGGTTCTGCAGTAGTGGATTCGGCCCCGGGCCATCGAAACCCACTGGCGGCGAGAAACTCTTAAACGGGTTCGCAGGACCAACCAGCATCCAGAAAAAGAAAATGCACACGATGAGCATCGTGAACAGCGCCCATCCAACCAAAGGATCGGCGAGGCGCTTGCGGAACTTGAACACAACCGCGACGAGATAACCGCCGAGGATGAGTGCCCACAGGATGATCGAACCTTCGAGAGCTCCCCACAATGTTGCGAAGTTGTAGAGCGCGGGCGTTTTCGTTGAACCGTTATCGGCGACGTACTTCACCGTGAAGTCACGGGTGATGAGTGCTCGTTCCATCGCGAATGCCGCAATGAACCCTCCGAGAAAAACCAACCCCGCATACCAACGCGACAGGCGGACAAGTTCAGGGCGATGACGGATCAGGCCGTAACCAACCGTGACGGCACCAAGAATCGCTGCAGCAAGACCGAGTGTGACTCCTGCGCGTCCGAGTGCGAGATTCACGAGCCACTCCGAGAAGTGGTGACCGGAATCTGCCCGTTCACCTCTGCCTCCTTGAGGCGCTCGGCTTCCTTTTCTTTGTAGACCTCGCTGTGCTTCACGATCATGAGGTCGGAGTCATAGGTATTCGTTCCGTCAGCATCAAAGTGACCTTCAAGCAGAACCGCTTGATTCTCTTTGAACATCTCTGGCGGATCGCCAACATGGTGGATGGTGATCGGAACGCCGTTATACGAGATCTCAAACGTAACGCCGTCGCCTGTTTGCACGACCGTGCCCGGAACAACTGTTCCTTGCAAACGAAAGCGCTTCACGCCAAGCGATTCGTGTTGAGCGACTGCCTCATCGACATTTCGATAAAAGGTCGTCGCGCTGCCAAGCGCTTTCACCATCACAAATCCGCCGAGGGCGACAACTGCAACTAACAAGGCCAGTGCAGGAAAACTCACGCGCCGCTTCTTGCGCGGAGCAGCAGATGCAGCTTCGCCGCCCACCGAATCGGGGCCTGTTCGTGGGGTCAGCTCCATCGACGCTTCTCCGGTGCAACTTTCTTGCTCAGGCGACGACCGCGGAGGACCGTGACAAGCGCGTACGCGCCCATGCCACCAAAGACAACGACCCAAGCAGTCGCAACGTACGGCCAAGTTCCCGTGGCCTCAGCGAGGATGACTGCAGTGCTCACGACACCACCCCTTCTGCGCGTCGTTCAGCAATTGCTTCATCGAGACCTTCGAGATCTACCTGCTCTTCAAGCCACGCAACTCGGAATCGATGAATGACCATCCAGATGAATACAAGGGTGATTGCGATAAAGCCGGTAAAGAGAGAGAACAGCATCAGTCCTTCAATATGCGCACCGGCCAACGAAAGGGTTGGCTTCTGATGCAAGGTGCGCCACCACTGAACTGATTCGCGGACGATCAGCACGTTGGGCACTAACAGCAGCCCAACGATTGCTGCACGCTTCGCTCGTACTTGGTAATCGGCAGCAAGACCACGGACGGCGAGGTACCCAAGCAGCAAAAGCATGAGCATCGCTTCAGAAGTAAGTCGTGCATCCCAGATCCAGAACACGCCCCATGTCGGACGACCCCACAGCATTCCGGTGATCAGCGTGAACGCTGTGAAAAGAGCGGCGACCTCGGCGCTGGCATAGGCGAGGAGCTCCCACCAACGCGACTTTCGCCACAGGTAGATGGCCGAGCCGATTGTGGTGAGGAAGCAGCCGACGTAGGAAAGCGTTGCAGACGGCACATGCACATACATGATGCGAACCGCTTCGCCTTGGTTCTCGTCAGCCGGGCTGAGGATGAGACCGAAGAGCACGAGAACACCAAGCGCCACGAGCGTGACGATGCCAAGAATCATCGTGGAACGCGAACCAGTCGACGTCGGCCCATTGTCGCTGGCCTCTACTGACCCGACGGTCTCGGTGGTCACGATTCCTCCATCAAGGGGCCGAACCCGAAGATCCCGGCCACTACGTACACAGCGGCGAACACACTCATCAACCCGACCCACGGCCAGCCCTCGGACGGAGTTCCGCTGAGCGCTGCCTCGAAGGCACGAGTCGATCCGATTAGTACCGGAGCGAGTACTGGCAACAGTAGGAGTGGTAGGAGGGTTTCACGTACTCGGAGACCCGCTGCCACAACGCCAAAGAGGGTACCGGCGGTCGAGATGGCCGCGGTCGCGACCACGATCGTGGCGACCAAAAGGAGCCAACCAGTAATGGAAGTGCCGTAGAGGACCGCAACGCCAACGCCCAGGAGCACCTCAAGCGCAAGGAGCTGGACCGCTACAGAAAGGGTTTTGCCGAGATAGATGCCCGAAGGCGTCAGTCCAGAAAGGCGGAGGGCATCGGTCACACCATCGGCCGCTTCCACAGCGAACGAACGCTGCATCGCCAGAAGGCCGCTGAACAACACGGCGATCCAGTAGAGGCCAGGGGTGGCCTTCTCAAGCAGACCTCGGTCGGGGTCAAGGGCAAATGCGAAGAGCACCAGGACGAGGATGGCGAAGGGAATCACCTGATTGAGCGCCACCCGAGAACGGATCTCAAGCTTGAGATCCTTGCGAGCAATCAGCCATGCATCACTCAGCATGATCGCGACCACCTTCGGCGTCATCACCAAGCGCCACGCCGCCACCGAGCGTCACGATCTCATCGGCAAGGTCCATCGACCGATCAAGTTCGTGCGAACTCAGGATGATCGTTGCCCCTGCCATTGCCGCCTCACGAACAAGTGCGTCAACGATGTCGCGACCTTCTTTATCGAGACCGGCGTGTGGCTCGTCGAGCAACCACAGTTCCGGGCGACGAGCGAGCAGACACGCAAGCGAAGTGCGTCG
>CANGMY010000233.1 GCA_947455015.1 Microthrixaceae bacterium
CCCGAGAGCTCGTTGTCTGCGGCGCTGCGGTTGAGGTTGTCGCCCCCGAAATCCTCGATGAGATCGCCGCTCTCGATGGGGTCATCTGTCACAAGCGTCCGTATGTCTCTGGCGAGGTAGCCGGTTATCGGCTGGTCATCACGGCCACGAGTGATCCCGAGGTGAACCGGCAGGTGTTCGTCGAGGGTGAGGCCATAGGGATTTGGGTGAACAGTGCCGACGATCCGGCCAACTGCGCCTTCGCATTGCCGGCACGGGTCAGGCAAGGGCCCCTGCTGGTCACATTCTCCACGAGCGGCTCGTCGCCCGCTCTCTCAACCTGGCTCCGACGTCGCTATGGTCCTGAGTTCGGACCCGAGTACGCCGTACTGGTCGAGATCCTCACCGAAGCACGAGCTCGGCTCCTGGCCGAAGGCACGTCCACCGAGGGTCTGAACTGGCAAGGAGCACTGGATTCGGGAATGCTGGAACTCATCCGCGAGGGTCGCCTCGCCGAAGCTAAGGAGCGCCTCCAGGCGTGTCTGTCGTTGTCGTTGGACTGAATCACCGCACGGTCCCACTCGCTCTACTCGAGCGAGTCACGATCGACGACGGACGGCTGCCGAAGGCCCTTCACGATGTGCTGTCGCACGACCACGTGAGTGAAGCCGTGGTGCTGTCGACGTGCAATCGCACCGAGGTCTATGTCGTTGCCGAAAAGTTCCACCCGGCCTATGGCGATCTCCGCACGTTCTTCTCTGAACTCGCCTTTGCTGCACCAGAAGAACTCGCCGATCACCTTTACGTGCACGATGCCGATGCCGCTGCTGGTCATCTCTTCCGTGTCGCATCCGGCATCGACTCTGCTGTTGTGGGTGAAGCCGAAATTCTTGGGCAGGTTCGCCACTCGTGGGACATTGCTCAAACCGAAGGTGCAGCTGGTTCACAGCTGAACCTTCTCTTCCGTCACGCTCTCGAAGTTGGAAAGCGCGCTCGGACTGAAACCGGCATCGGCCGCCACGTCGCATCGGTTTCGACTGCGGCTGTTGCAATGGCGGCGGAACGACTTGGTTCTCTTGAAGGGCGCTCCATCCTCGTGATGGGTGCTGGCGAAATGGGCGAGGGCATGGTTCGTGCGCTTGCCACGAACGGCGTGTCAGACATTCGCATTGCCAACCGCACCTGGGAAAATGCTGCCGATCTTGCCGAGCGTCTTGGCGGAACGCCGATTCGTCTCGCCGATCTCGACGCAGCTCTTTCTGAAGTCGATCTTCTCCTCACCGGCACCGGCGCCAATTCGATGATCATCGAACACGCCGATATCGAACGCGTCATGCGAGCACGCGGCGATCGCGAAATTCTCGTCGTCGATGTTGCTGTTCCTCGCGATGTCGATCCGGCTGCTGCCAACATTCCCGGCGTCACCATCCTCGATATGGACGACCTTCGAGCATTCGCTGAAGCCGGCATGGCCGAGCGTCGTCGCGAAGTCGCATCGGTCGAGTCCATGTGTGCCGAAGAACTCGAGCGTTATCTCGCTGTTAGTTCGGCACGTGAAGTAGCGCCTCTCGTCTCTCGACTTTATGAACAATCCGAAGACATTCGCGTCGCTGAACTCGACCGTCTTCGTGCCCGACTCGGCGATCTCGATGAGCGTCAGCTCGAAGCACTCGATTCGCTCACGAAGGGAATCGTGGCCAAGTTGCTCCACCAGCCGACTGTTCGATTGAAGGACGCTGCCGGTTCGCCTCGTGGCGAGCGTTTGGCCGAGGCTCTTCGCGATCTCTTCGAGCTCTGAGCACTCCATGACCGGGGGCGGTCCCGACACGGTGACACTTCGGTTGGCAACACGTGGGAGCGCGCTTGCACTTTGGCAAGCCGATCACGTCACCGAACTTCTAGAGGCTGCAGCGCGTGCTGCGGGCACGTCGGTCATCGTTGACAAAGTGATCGTGGAAACGATGGCCGATCAACGTCTCGACATTCCGATCGACGCAATGGGCGGCAAAGGCGTCTTCGTTAAAGAGATTCAAGCGGCAGTCCTCGATGGTCGTGCCGATCTTGCTGTGCATTCCGGGAAAGACCTGCCGGCGCTGACGCCCAACGAACTTGTGATTGCGGCGGTGCCCGAGCGAGGCGATGTTCGCGATGTTCTCGTTGGGTCAACCGTTGATGGGTTGCCTCACGGTGGACATGTCGCAACGGGATCTATTCGCCGAAAGGCGCAACTTGCTTCGCTGCGACCTGATCTTGTTTTTTCTGGGTTGCGCGGCAACATCGCAACGCGCCTTGAGAAGGCAGAAGGTTTTGACGCCATCGTCATGGCCGCCGCGGCCATCGAACGACTCGGCATCTCGCTCAACGATCGCGTGGTCGAAATCCTGGAGCCTTCCGTGATGCTGCCGCAGGTTGCGCAAGGCGCTCTTGTCGTTGAGTGTCGCAGCGACGACGCGCAAACGCGTTCGTTGCTCTCCGCGCTCAATCATGAGCCCAGCCGCCAATGCGTTGATGCCGAGCGGGCGTTTCTCGCCGAACTCGGCGGCGACTGCGATCTACCTGTTGCTGCGTACGCAGTTCTCGATGCGGGGGAACTTTGTATCGATGCACTCGTTGCTGCGCCCGATGGCGCAACAATTCTCCGCGATTCCCGACGTTGTTCCATTGCCGATGGTGAAGCCACCGGCCGAGCTATGGCCCGCTACTTGCTCGACGACGCGGGCGGCTCCGCTCTGCTTGGTCGGTAGGGCGAATGGCTGATGAACACGTAGAAGACGAGTTCGTCGAACGTGAGGACCGCGAGGTTGGCGTTGGACCGCATCCGTTGCCGTGGCCAGACGACGGGCGATTCGATCCTGAATTTCTCGAGCATGGAGATCGCCGAAATGTGGGCGACGAGTATCGCTATTGGTCCAACGAAGCGATTGTCGCGGACTTGGATACGCGTCGACACTCATTCCACGTTGCTATTGAAAATTGGCAGCACGATCTCAATATCGGAACTGTCGTGCGTACTGCGAATGCGTTCAATGCTGAAGGTGTTCACATCGTGGGTAAGAAGCGGTGGAACCGTCGTGGCGCGATGGTGACCGACAGGTACATGCACGTTCATCATCACGACGACATCGATGCGCTGATTGCATGGTCAGTTGAGAACGATCTTCAGGTTGTGGGCATCGACATCATGCCGGGGTCGGTTCCTCTGGAAACCGCC
>CANGMY010000234.1 GCA_947455015.1 Microthrixaceae bacterium
ACGGCGTGAATCTCTGAGCAGGAGTTGAGCTCGCCGTTGCGAGCGGTGAGGGCAACTGCCCGTTCATTGAGATCGACGGCCCAAACTGCCGTCGTGGGGGAGCGCTTGGCCAAACTCACTGCGATCGGGCCATACCCGCATCCGAGGTCGCAAACATTGGCCATGTCTGGGGTGGGGTGGGGTGCTTCTTGAAGAAGTAAGCGGGTTCCGGCATCGACGCGACTATTTGAGAACACGCCGCGATCAGTAGTGAAGCGAAGTTCAAGGTCGGCGAGCGATAGACCGATTTCGCGTTCGTCGGAATCTACGGCCGGGGTCCGGGAGAAGTACTGGGACGAGGATCCGGACATGTCACGACGCTACCCTTGTGGCATGGCCCCGCACTCGATCCGCATCATTGGTGATCCCGTGCTCACGCAGCGCGCTGCTGATGTGACAAACGTCGACGGAGCATTTGCGCGCCTCGTGCAAGACATGTTCGTCACCATGTACGACGCTCCGGGTGTCGGGCTCGCTGCGCCTCAGATCGGCGTGCAGAAACGATTCTTTGTTTTCGATCATGACGATGAACCGGGAGTCATCATCAACCCCGTCATCGTCGAATCTCGCGGCGAAGCCGAATTCACCGAGGGATGCCTCTCAATTCCAGGCTTGCATTTCGAAATCCTCCGACCCGCCGAGATTCATGTAAAGGGCTACGACCTCGACGGCAAAGAACTCGACCTCGAACTTGATGATTTCGCCGCGCGCGTCTTCCAACACGAAATCGATCATCTCGAAGGCATCCTCATGGAGAAGCACCTGAATCCTGAGCAGCTTGCCGAAAGTCGTGCAGCGATTCGAGAACTCCGAGCCCGGGGTGTCGGGCAACTCCCCGAATCTGAAGTTGGCCTCGGCCGACTTCAGTTGCCCTAGGGCGTTCATGGTCGATTCAACCTTGGCGCGTCCCCCGGCGCGGCCGAAGCGTCTTGCCTACCTCGGAACTCCAGACGTTGCGGTTGAGCCCCTTCGAGCGCTCGTTCGTTCCGGGTTCGAAATTCCGATCGTGATCTCTGGCCCCGATAAACGTCGCGGTCGTGGGGGAGAGTTGTCACCGTCTCCAGTGAAGGCCGCGGCTTTGGAGTTGGGTCTTTCGGTTTCAGATCAATTGGAAGATGTACTGGGCGCTGAAATCGACCTTGCAGTCGTCGTTGCCTACGGACGAATCATTCCTGCATCGATTCTCGAAGTTGTTCCGATGATCAACATCCATTTCTCGCTCTTACCGAAGTGGCGCGGTGCGGCTCCGGTAGAGCGTGCTCTTCTTGCTGGCGATGCTGAGACTGGTGTTTGCCTGATGGATATCGGGGTCGAACTCGATACCGGCGACGTTTACGCGCGCACCGTCACGCCGATCGCTGCCGATGACACGTTGGCCACGTTGAGAGCGCGACTCATCGAGATCGGTTCAGATCTACTTGTTGAAACGTTGAGCAATGGTCTTCCTCTCCCCGTTGCGCAGACGGGCGAGATCTCCTACGCCAAGAAAATCTCTGTCGCGGAACTTGAGATCGACTGGTCGCAATCGGCTTCGACTATTGAACGTTTGGTCCGTCTTGGTGGGGCATGGACCACGTTCCGCGGAACTCGCTTAAAGATCCACCACGTTGCCTTCGGTGAATCGGCTGGAGCGCCCGGAACTATTGACGGTCTCATCGTGGGTTGCGGTCAGGGCGCTCTCGAGCTCGTCGTGGTCCAGCCCGAAGGTAAAGCACGTCAAGATGCAACAGCGTGGCGTAATGGCGCCCGTCCAACTTCCGACGATCGATTGGGACAATGACCGCTCCGCCCAAGAAGAAACAAGGCGGGAGTCGAGGAGACGCTGCCGGAGTAGCGGCACGGCAACTCGCAGCCGACGCCCTCATTCGCATTGAGCGAGACGGTGCTTACGCCAACATCGTCTTGTCGCCGATGCTTGCCAAGAGTTCGCTTGAACAGCGCGACCGCGGTTTCGTCACCGAACTTGTCTATGGGACAACGCGAATGCGTCGGTCTTGTGACTGGCTCATTGACCGATTCCTGCCGGACCCTGAACGGGTCGACCTGACGGCGCGCACATGGCTTCGGCTTGGTGCGTTCCAATTAGCGTTTCTTGGTACGCCACCGCATGCGGCAGTAAGTGCAACCGTCGAAGCAGCTCCAAGAAAAATCAGCGGGTTGTGCAACGCAGTGTTGCGAAAAGTTGCAACCTCACTTCCTGTCGAATGGCCAACGGACGCGATCCGCTTGTCCCAACCCGAGTGGATCGTGAATCGACTTACGGACGACCTTGGCGTTGATCGTGCAGTCGCCGCACTCGAGTCGATGAACGAAGCGGCAACTGTGACGACTCGCGATGACGGCTACATCCAGGACGAGGGTTCACAACTTGTTGCTGCGGCTGTCGATGCGCAGCCCGGTGATCGTGTGCTTGATGTCTGTGCAGCACCCGGCGGCAAAGCCACTGCACTTGTCACTGACGGTGCAGTCGTCGTTGCTGCCGACATGCGTCCATCGCGGCTCACGTTGTTGTCGAGTAACCGTGAACGTCTCGACATCGATCCCAGCGATATGCAGATCGTCGGTGCCGACGGAACCGCGCCGCCGTTTCGCCCGCAATCTTTTGATCGGGTACTGCTCGATGCCCCGTGTTCTGGATTGGGAGCGCTTCGGCGTCGACCCGATGCTCGCTGGCGCATTGCCCAAAAAGACATCGACGAACTTGTCCAGATTCAACGGGAATTGTTCACGCAGGCGGTCGCATTGGTCCGGCCTGGAGGCGAACTCGTCTACAGCGTTTGCACGATTACCGCAGCAGAAACCGTGGGTCTCGACGAATGGGCAGCAGGAACGTTTCCTTCACTTATCGCTCGTCCGCTTGATGACTCGCCGTGGACGGCGCTTGGGCGTGGTGCACTTCTCCTTCCACAAGATGCGGGCACCGATGGGATGTACGTACTCCGACTCGGTGTTCCGATGAACGAGAAAGAATCGATCAATGACTGACCACGCAGCAACGACGACGCCGACTACTGGTTTGGCGGCCAAAGTCCTGACTGTTTCCGATGGCGTCGCCGCCGGAACCCGCGACGACAAAAGTGGTCGAGCCCTCGTTGAGCGTCTGACGTCGGAAGGTTTCGACGTTGTTGAACACCGCGTCGTTGCCGATGG
>CANGMY010000235.1 GCA_947455015.1 Microthrixaceae bacterium
CGGACGTCCTCGCAACCGAGTACTCGCGACAGACGCGTGGCGGGGCCAGTGGGTTGAGCGGGGATCTGACGAAGAAATGAACATTGGAGATTGTCGTCAACGCGAGCGAGCAGATTCACTGTGCGAATGATTCCGTCGTCTTCAGTTCCTTGGAAGGTGTACGTGCCATCGTCAGCCATGACGTAATTCGAACTTCGGATATTGATGATCAATCTGCCGGCAGGATCGTTCGTCACCGATGGATTGAATAAGGACCAACCGGGCGCGTGTTCGATCGAAATTCGTGTGTAGGACGTGGCATCGATGAGTGTGGTGAGCGCAGGAATGTCGGCACCGGCGGCGAGGTGTGCAAGCGTTTCGGAATCGTGTCGACCAAGCGAGTGAAGACACCACGCTCGATTGTGACGAACCCAAGGCACCATTTCTCTCGGCACTCCGGTGCCAAGCAGTTGCTCATTAAGTGCGAGAGCTTCCTCGAGGCGGCCGAGGTGGAACCACGCGATTGCGAGTTCAAAACGAAGACCCCAATTCTGTGCGTCGGTGTGCACAAATGCCGAGTCGGTTGTCGGTGGTAGGGAGAGCCCGGTCGAGGCGTACAACTCGCACAGCGCGTATTGGCCGCGTTGGCGGTGAAGTCGGGCGAGTTCAAACAGGGGCTCGGCTCGCGTTGGTCGAAAATTCCACGCGGTCAGAAACTGCAGGATCGCTGCTTCGGGGTTGGAGGGAAGGAGCAACTGGCCAATTTGATAGAGCGAATAGAAGACCTCTTGGTCCCAGCCACCAAAGGCAATTCGCCGCTGAAACATTTCAATCGCGGCGTCGGTCTCATTCAAGCTGCGAAGCGTGAGCGCGAGATAGAGCATCGCGCGACCATCGTTTGGATTTTCCGCAAGGGTTGCTTCAAGCAGTTGACGGTCGCGCTCGTACTTATTCGCGCGTGATCCGCCGTCGGCATGATCTTCAATGACGAGTTGGGTGAGTTGCTCCTTTTCGTAGCGTTTGGCGCAACTGAGATATTCATGCGTTCGGCCGACGTAGAGCCATTCGTAGTCCGAGCGAACAAGCCGTGGAATCCAGTACGTGGGATCGGCATCGTGTCGTAGTTCGTACGCGTCGGCGGAGAGCTCTGGAAGATCGCCTTCGATGCGAAGAGTCATATCGGCATCAACCAGAAGGAGATGTGTGCCGCGTCCTCGCGCTAGCGCGAGGGCTTCGTTTCGGTTGTGACCGAAATCGATCCATTCGCGACGGTGGACTTCTCCCGGGAGATCTGCCAGTGCGTTCTCAATGATCGCAACGGTGTCATCGGTAGAGCCGGTGTCGACAATGACCCAACCTGAGATCAGCGAGCGGACAGAGTTGAGGCAGCGTTCGATGACCTGTGCTTCGTTCCGAACGATCATCACCAAGATGAGTTCTGGTGGCGTCATCGGACTCGACCGCTACAACTCAGAGGGTGCGAGAAAAGACGCCGACGAAGTCGCGAGCGTCGGAACTGAGGTAGCGGTTTGCGCTCTTGAATGAATCAGGAAGCAACTTCGTTCCCTCGACTGATGTCGGGTCGAGGAATCGCGTGGCGGCGTAGAAGTTGAATGTGGTCCAGACCGTATTGATGTCGAGTTCCATTGCTCGAACGCATCCGGCGCGGAGCATGAGTTGTGCGAGCGAAAGTGCGCCAAGGCCATCTCCGTATCCGTAGACAATTGCTCCGTCGGCAGTAACGCCAACAGCCGAGCGCCACGCAAGAATCTTGTTTCCAAATGTGGCGCCCCACGCACCATCGGCGTTATCGCTCAGACCCGGAGCAAGCACACCGGGAGCCGCAGTTGCTGCCGGAACGCCACCCGGGTTGGGCGGGCCACCCGCGTTGTCGATGATGAGGTCGAGGTTTTGACGGACGCCCACCACGTTTGGTGTGAGTGTGACGTCGCGACCCCACTTTCCAACTGTTGCGGTGCCATCGGCGTAGAAGACGAGAGATGCGGCGCCGTCACGCAACGTCCCTTTGGTCTGGCCATCAAGGTAGAAACCGCCGCGAGCGTCTTGCATGCGGAAGCCCGCATTGAAGGCGGCGACCAACGTGAGGCGCTGGTCCATCGGTACCTGCGAAGGCTTGGCCCATTTGCCGCCGGGTTCTTCGGTGCCGGGGAACAACTCAAACTTCACAAGCTTCGGATCCATCCACGTGAGTCCGTCGAGGATCGAGGTATGGATGGAGTCAGGACGAACCTGGGTGGTGTACATCGCTTGCGCGCCACCGACCATGGGGCCGACCGGAAGCCACACACCTTCGTTCGCAACCGGTGTGACGCCTTCAGGAACTTGAACGTTGGCAGGTTTCGGCAGGTGCGGAGCAACGGACTTCACCGTGGTGGTGGGTCCTGCTTCCTCAACACCGATTGCGTTAATCGCGCGATCGGGTTCGCCGCCTTCTTTGGGTTGGTGATTACTGAGCCACCAACTTTCGACCGTATTGAGAACAAAGCCCAGGTTGTTGTCGCGCATCCACTCGGCGCCGCGTTCAGCGAACGAAAGATTCTGTGTGGTGATCATCGCCTTGGTGAACGAGATCAATGGAAGGAGAAGGAGAAGAGCGACGACGAGCGCGGTGATTTTCAACCAGCGAGGTTTTGGCTTGCGAACCCTCTTGCGGCGCTTGCCCTTCTCATCTCCCGGCGGTGGTGGAAGGTCGGAGGTGGGTGAGTCGCTCGCGGCGCTCGTCGTTGCGGGATCGGGCGTTCCCTCGACTTCACGCAACAGGGCCGTAAGCGGATCGAGTGCGCCGCGAGTGGCGGATTCTGCGGGTGTACCGGTTCCGTCGGATTCGGACCCGGGAGGAGTTGTAGAAGACATGACTACCGCCGCTAGGGGTCGAATAAACCGAAGAACGAGTCGAGAGCCTACGGCAGGCACTCGTTGATGTCAGGACAGCGAAAGGTTGACTGACTAGATCTTGCGGGCGTAGATCGCGACGAAATCACGCGCATCGTTGCTGAGGTAGCGGTTCCCGCTCTTTTCTGCATCGGGAAGCAATTTCGTACCCTTGACTGATGACGGATTGCCGGGTGTGGTGGCGCTGTAGAAGTTGAACGTTGTCCACGCCGGGTTGATATCGAGTTCCATGGCTCGAACGCACCCGGCTCGCAACATGAGATCGGCCAGCGATCGAGCTCCGAGACCAGA
>CANGMY010000236.1 GCA_947455015.1 Microthrixaceae bacterium
GATCTTTGGGCGCCCTGGTGCGGACCTTGCAAGACACTCGGTCCAATGATTGAGGCTGCCGTCTCCGCTACCGGCGGCAAGGTGGTCCTCGCAAAGATCAACGTCGATGAAAATCCCGCCGCGTCACAAGCGTTCAAGGTTCAGAGCATCCCCGCCGTCTTTGCGATTTCGGGCGGGAAGATTGTCGACCAATTTGTCGGAGCTCTCCCCGAAGAGAAGATCATCGAATTTGTCAACGGATTGATTGGCCCAGTTGAGCTTTCGCCAATCGATGTGTTGCGGGAACAGGGCGACGAATCTTCGCTTCGCCAGGCGCTTGAACTCGAACCCGACAACGCCGATGTGATTATCGATCTCGCGGAACTCCTCGCTGGTGATGACCGCGGCGACGAAGCGCTTGAACTCCTGTCCCGCATCCCCGAGACACCAGAGACTCGACGCATCGCTGCCTATGTTCGAAGCGGCAGTGGCATCAGTTCCGATGAGCAGATCGAGCAACGCCTCGAGGTGCTGCTTGGTCATGTGAAGGGCAACGACGATGCTCGCCAGGAATTCATCGACCTCCTCGAACTTTTGGGCTCTGAGGATCCGCGAACTGGATCCTGGCGAAAGCGACTCACCACAACCCTGTTCTGACGGTTGGTGATTTTGTTCTGGATCTGTTCGGCCCTTCTCTTCCGGTTCGTCGGGTCCTAGCTTCAACACCCACTTCCTCCTGAATCACACGTCGTCATTTCTGGCGAGTTTTGGGAGAGTGCGAATGGACGGTCGTCAGTCGGATCAATCTGCGTCCGATGCCGCACAGCGTGCCCTCGACCAAATGCGCGGCGGCTCAGTTCCGCACAGCGGCTCCCGTCGATCGGTTTCGGATCTCATTTCACTGCCTGCAGGTTGGCTTCGGTCACCAAACATCAGAGTTGGCGTTGCCATCGCCGGAGTGATTTTGTCGGCGTTGCTCGTCGCCGTGTTCTTCGTCAGTCGTTCCACCACAGGCGACATCCAATCGGAACCAGCGGCGAGCACGATCATGTCGTCGTCGACATCTACAACAACAACCACTGGGCCTGGAGTGGTCGTCGATGTTGGCGGGGCGGTTCGTCAGCCCGGCGTGTACCGGCTTCCAATCGGATCACGAGTTGTCGATGCGCTTGAGGCCGCCGGCGGGCCAGCCGACAGCATTGACCTCGACCAAATAAATCTTGCCGCCCCAGTTGCTGACGGACAGCGAGTTTGGATTACACGCAGGGGGGAGTTGCCACCACCATCAGCGACTGCGTCCGTGTCAGGCGGTTCAAGTGGGAATGCGAGTAACGGTCCGCTTGATCTCAATAGCGCCACGATTGAACAACTTGATGCGCTCGCTGGCATTGGTCCCACAACCGCAAAAGCGATTATCGACCGGCGCACGCAACTTGGACGGTTCCGATCTGTTGATGACTTGCTCACAGTCAAAGGTATTGGCTCTTCCAAACTGGAAAGCATTCGCAGCAGTGTCGTCGTCCGTTAAGTGAGGACGATCGCGAACCGTGCTCAGCGCCTCCTGTTCGAGTTCCAACTTCGGTCGATTTGGAGCAGGCATTTCGCAGGCTTCGTGGCGGCTGCTTGTTGGATCGGCGCCCTAACCCCTTTGAACGCCCCGATGGTGGCTGGACCTTTGCTGCTCATCTTCGGTCTCTTAAGTCGACGACGCGTTGCAATCGCTCTGCTCGGAGGACTCTCGGTAGCGGTGATGTCATTCCACGCCCGTGAAGGCCTGAAGCCTGTACAAGCTCGTGAATGGAGTGGTGTTGTCAGCCTGCGATCGGACCCACGGGAGTATCCCGGACGACTGACGGCAGATGTCGATTCTGATCTTGGGCGGTTGCAACTGACTGCGAACGGTCGCAGCGCGTCAATCGTCCGCAGAACTGTCGTCGGCCGCCGACTGATGGTGACGGGAATGCTTCGCGAACTCACCCATCCTGAACGGCTCGAGTATCGGCACGTGCGAATGGCATTCTCTGCAACACAGGTTTCTGTCGTAGATGGTTCGGCACTTTGGCGGGTGCCAGTCGACGCCGTTCGCACGGCAATCCTCGACGGCGCCAACGCACTACCCGCCGGTCAACGTCCGGTGTACGCGGGATTTGTGATCGGTGACGATCGGGGGAGCGACGACGAGATTGTTCAATCCTTTGAGGATTCTGGGCTATCGCACCTGTTGGTCGTGTCGGGCGAGAACGTCGTCTTCGTCATCGCACTAGCGACACCGATCGCTGCACGGCTTCGACGGCGAACGAGGGTGGTCGCGTTGACGTCCGTTCTTTTGTTGTTCGCTGCAGTCACTCGGTTTGAGCCATCAGTACTCAGAGCGACGGTCATGGCCTTTATCGCAGTGGTTGGAGCGGGATCAGGTCGTCCCGTCGATTCGCGTCGCCGCTTAGCTGTTGCAGTCGCCGTGCTGATCATGGTCGACCCTTTGCTCGTTGAGTCTTTTGGATTTCGACTTTCGGTGGCAGCGACTGCGGGCATCACGTTGATGGCTCCCTCGATTGCGCGACGTCTCCGTGGTCCGGATTGGTTTCAGCAGGTTCTGTCGGTGACGGTTGCCGCCCAACTAGCGGTAGCACCATTGGTCGTGCCCGTCTTCGGCCCTCTGCCGCTTGCTTCGCTCCCTGCGAACGTTCTCACCGAACCAATCGCTGGCTTCGTGATGATGTGGGGATCATCGGTAGGAATCGTTGCGGGTGTGATCGGCGGCTGGCCGGCGTTGGTACTTCAACTGCCAGTTAGGGCAGGTGTTTGGTGGATCATGGCCGTTGCAAAGTGGTGCGCATCGCTTCCCCTACCCCGTCTGAACCTTCCATCGATTGTGGTGCTTGGACTCGGCGCTGTCGTTGCCGTGCGACGACAACGTCGGGCAAGTTGGTGGCGATCTGAACGCCGCAGGCACGATTCTGCCGGTTAGGGTCGCGCTGTGTTCTTGGACCTTGGCACCACCCGATTCGACATCACCTATCGCGCGATTGTCATGGGAATACTCAACCGAACCCCAGATTCGTTTTACGACCAAGGTTCGTATTTCGAATTCGAGGACTTCCTTCGGAAGGCCGAGCAACTTGTGAACGATGGCGCTGACTTTCTCGATGTCGGCGGCGTCAAAGCTGGTCCCGGCGACGAAGTCACTGAACAAGAAGAGCTCGA
>CANGMY010000237.1 GCA_947455015.1 Microthrixaceae bacterium
GATTCGTCTCGGTGGTCCGGCTGCTGATCGCAACTGGCTCGAGATTCCTGCCGACGGTGGACGCATCACCACACGCCACTACTTCGAATTTCCGTGGTCATCTTCAGCCTCGCAAACACTGCATGTGCCGATCAGCATCGAAGCGGTCAACAAAGTTCCCGCTCCACCCCGTTGGAACGATGAGCGCGTTTCGGCTGCATTGCAGCGCGTGATCAATCACGTGCGCGGCAAGACCGTTGCGTCAATCGCCCCTTCGGAAGACACACCAATTCCGTTCGTATCGCGAGTTCCGAATGAACTTCCTCAGCCTGTCGTGCCAGGAAACATGGCGTTCGCCGCATTCGACGCTGCCTATGCAATGGCTCCGTATTTCATCGGTGACGATGAAGCGCTTGTAATTCGTGGCCGCTGGCCCGAGTGCGTGTTCGGCAACATCTGTCTCTGGAATCGTTGGTCGCAGATGTACGACTACGTGAACCGTCAGGTCAGCCGCAATCGCGCCAACACCACGTTGAACGCCGATGGTTCATTCACAATGGTGCTCGCTCATTCCGACCCGGGACACGCCAACTGGATCGACACCGAAGGCCGCAACCTCGGCACGATGTTCTTCCGCTTCTTCCTGCCTGAAGGCGAAATTGAAAAGCCCTCGTGTGAAGTCGTGAAGTTCGCTGACCTCACTCCTGATCTGGTCTGATCAATGACTGACGGCGCTCTGCGTACGACGCGTAGTGGCGCCGTCGTCACGGTCACCATCAACATTCCGCCCCACAACATTGTGGGAGCGGAGTTAGTTGTCGGTTTGTTTGGGTTACTTCCTGAACTTGAAGCTGATGAATCGGTGGCAGTCGTTGTGTTCCGCAGCGCCGATCCCGATTTCTTCCTCATGCACGGCGATGTTGAAGCGATTCTGGCGTCAACCCCAACGGACGAGCCGTTGACCGAACCGAACATTGCGGCTGCATTGTTCGAACGCCTTCACAACGCACCATTTCTTACGATCGGATTTCTAAACGGCTACGCCCGTGGCGGCGGCTGTGAATTCCTCTCTGCGCTTGATCTGCGTGTCGGAACCGTTCGCGCAATCATCGGACAGCCCGAAGTTCCGATGGGGATCCTTCCTGGCGCCGGCGGCACTGTTCGCCTGGCCCGCCAACTCGGACGGGCCAAAGCACTAGAAGTAATTCTGAGTGGACGCGACATCGGTGTCGAAGAACTTCTTTCGATCGGCTGGTTGCAATCGGTGGTTCTTTCTGAAGACCTCGACATTGCGCTGGATGTGTATGTCGATCGCTTCGCGCATCTTGATCGCCGATCCGTTCTTGCGGTGAAGCGTGTTGTGAACGCAGCGCTTGAGAATGACCCAGCTGCGCTCACCATTGAGAGTGAAGAACTCAACGCGGCAATGGTGGAGGGAAGACACCGTGAACCAATGCGTCGGTTCCTCGCAGCAGGTGGTCAGACTCGCTTCAAAGAAGTCGGTTCGATTGATCCGCTCCTAGAAGCGATGCGCGGTCGCGACTGAAGTTTCGAAACTTTGATCAGACTTTTTGCATCGGCTGATGCGGTTCGGCTGGCAACGCAACTTTGATGGTGTCGCCAACACGAACCGTTCCACCGCGAACCACAACCGACATCACGCCGTTGCGAAAGAGCTGCGGGCCAACCTCAGGCTTGAACGACACCGCGGCGCGCAGGCCCTCTTGAAACTTGTCGATCTGCGAACAGGGATCGCGAAAGCCAGTCAGCGCAATGATCACGTCCTCGCCAAGGCGCAGTGTGGTGCCCACAGGTAGTTGACCTAGTTCAATACCTTGGGTGGTGAGATTCTCGCCAAATCCACCGAACGGAACCTCGAACCCTTCGCTGCGCAGACCATCGTGGATCTCGCTGGCCACAAGGTGGACCTGGCGAAGGTTGGGACGGCTCGCATCCTTCTTCTGACGGCTGAGGTGCTGGGTGGTCGGGCCGGAGTGGGCATCGCCCTCAATACCAATCCCCGCTAGGAAGACGGCTTCTTCAATGAGGGGCTTTGAGAAGTTATGGCCGCCATCGGAATGCAGGCTGGTGACAGTTCCTTCAAGCGCGTGGGTCATTCCCACAGTCTGCCCGCCGATGACTTAGGACAGCTCGCTGAATTTCACAACCCGTGTTTCGAGCTGCGTCAGCGGCTCGGTGGGCAGCAAGAAGCGCCAGAACATCGTTCCGTGTTCAAGCCCGCGAGTATCGAGCCAGTTGGGAAGATCGGGGTCAGAGTGGGCGAGGATCATGCGCCACGAACCATCGTCCTCAACCTCGGTCTGCACTCGATTGAGCGACACAAGTCGTCGGTCGTAGTTGGGCGTTTGCATGTGGTTGTTGAACAACACGATGTTGGCGAACGTGCATCGCGGCCAACGTCCACGAATCTCTAACGCTTCGTCGGGTGCCAATTTCCAACGCGCTGATCGATAGATGTTGTCGGTGGCCGCGTAACCAATACCGAGGTTGCCGTCGTGATCGGCGGGGTTGGTGAACACATTCGGTTCGGCCGACACCCACGGAATCGCACCTGGAGGCATCGGGGTGTGGCCCCAATCGACCGTGACCGATCGCAAGAACGTGATGGCCCGTCGGATGTTCGCGGCAACCGCCGCGTCGTCGGGAACCGGCGGCGGACCGGGATCTTCCAACGGTTCGATTGTGAGCGGAATCTGCAGGCTCGGGTCGAGCGCCGCACAACGTTGCCATTCGAAATAGTGGCGAGTCGTGATCGACCCGGCCTCGGGATCAAGGCGCAACCAGTTCGGGCCGCTACCCGTCGGAGCAGCGATTAGTTCGTAGTTGCCCGCAGCATCAACCTCGAACTCGCTGTCATTCAGCGTGTGACCGAGCTTTTGCGACATCGCTCCGCCGGCCGTGCCGATTTCAACAGTGAACGATGTGTAACAAGCATTCTCGATGTTGCCGCGAATTCGATACGACTTCGTGGGGTCGATGACGGTTCCGTAATAGACGGTGTCGGGGTTATCACCCAGCAACTTTTTGTTGGGCATGAACCAGCGGTTCCAACGCGGTCGCAATGGATCTGCTTCAAGCCAGAACTGCAGCGAATGATGCAAACAATGCATTGCGAATTCGCGATACGACGC
>CANGMY010000238.1 GCA_947455015.1 Microthrixaceae bacterium
GTGAACAGTGACGCGCTTGTTGAGCCGAATTGGCTTGCACCCCTCGTCGATCGAGCATCTTCGGACGAGGGCATCGGAGCTGTGAGTCCAAAGATTCTTTTCGCCGGTCGGTTCGTCGAGATTCCCGTCGCCATCAACGCGGCTGACGGTGGCTCGACAAGCCCAGTCGTTGTGCGGGGTGTCTCGTTCAATGGAAGCGATGTCTTTGGTCAGTCGCATGTCGCCGATGGCGGCGGACGATCTTCCGATCGCAATGGCATCTTCGAACGGCTTTCTGACACATGCACGCTGCGTGTTCCGGTGTCGAGAGCCGAACAGTCACTTTCGTCGGCACGCATAGTCATCGACGTCGAGGCCTTTGAGAGCTGTGTGCTTTCTCTCCCAGGGTCGGAGCAATCTGAACACGCCCTTTCGTCAGGAGAGCGCATTGAGCTTTCGGTAGATGTCGCACAGCGGCCGGTTGATGTCGTGAACAATGTCGGCTCTTGGCTTGACGATTCGTGGCTTGGTCACGAGCGCGGCCTTTATGAAGTTGATGTCGGTCAGTTCGACCACTCTGAAGACATCGGTACATGGTGCGGTGCAGCGGTTCTCCTCAGGGCAAGCCACCTTGCAGACATCGGTGTTTTCGAAGAGAGTTTTTTTCTCTACTACGAAGACACTGATCTTGCTGTGCGCGGACGGGGGAGAGGTTGGCGGTTTGTCGTCGAGCCATCCAGCGTTGTTCGCCACATTCACTCGGCGTCGACAGTCGAGGGTTCCACAGTCGCTGCTCACTACATCGAACGAAACCGACTGGTGCTTGTTGTGCGTCATGCACCCGCTTCAGTGGTGTTTCGAGAGTTCGCTCGATTCCTCGTGATAACTGCGTCGTATGCGCGTGCAGCCTTCAAGCAAGCACTTGCTCGACGTCAGGCTCCAGATTTCACGAACGTTGGACGCAGGTTGCGGTCGTTTGTTTCTGCGCTGCGATTGTTGCCAGCGTCGGTTGCATCGAGAAGGCGAATTTCCGCGCGTCGTTACGTGACTCGCGAAGAGTTGCGTCATCAAATCCAACTCGGATCTGTGAATTTGGCTCCCGGAAACGAGGGGGATGCTGGAGTACGATCTTCCCCGTGACCTCGTCGAACGACCGGACATCGGCCCGGACAGATGGAGCCAGCGCGGACGGCTCTCTGTGGTTAACAATCCAGTCGCAAACACAATCCTTGCTTGAATTCGCGAGCGCCAAGCGTTGCTATCTGTATTTCCCCGCAGCAGTTTTGATTGCGCTTTTTGTGCTGACTGCTTCGGGGGTTTCAGGAACCTCAAGCCCGCTACTCGCGAAGGACGCCGGCAGCAGTGACACTGTCATCGTCGGCGTTCCACGCACGATCAGGTCTGACGAGTGGATCGTTCATACCCCGATGGTGATTTCACAGGTCGAAAACGGTTTGCCGCGCTATGGCGATGTCGGTGTGGGTTCACATGACATGTCGGTGCTCTCCGATCTCCCAGTTCTTGGATGGACCACGGTCTTTCACCCGAACCAGTGGGCGTATCAAGTCCTTCCAATTGATAACGCCTATGCCTTTGATTGGTGGTCGGTTGCCGCGATCTTGCTGATCGGCACCTACGTCTTTCTCGTCGTGGTCATCGGTTCGCTCCGGTGGGCGATTGTTGGTGCGTTGTTCCTCTACGGGTCCCCGTTCCTTCACTGGTGGTACACCTCGTCGGTCTTCACCTCCATCGGTTGGATGGCCTTCGCCGCAGCGTTTCTCCTTGTTGCTGTGACGTCGACTGGTCGGCGGCGGATTTCGTTCGCTTTGCTGGCCGGATACTCGCTTGTGTGCTTCGCGTTGATCGTTTATCCGCCATGGCAGATTGCGGCAGCGATTGCTGTTGGCGCGGTGACCGCAGGAGCGTTGTGGCCGCGTTGGCGCGAAGGTGCGGCCTCGGTTCGCTCCATCGTTTACACCGGGCTGATCACCGGTGGTGCTGCGCTCATTCCCCTAGCGGCATTTTTGGTCACCCGCCAACCAGCGATGAGCGCAATTTCCAACACGGTCTATCCCGGGGCGCGCGTTGTGCCGGGTGGCGAGCTCCCCTGGAGTCAGCTGTTTTCGAGTTGGTTCGGACTCAATTACGTCACGAACGGACCGAAGTTGCGTGGAGTCCTCTTCCCGAATGAATCAGAGGCCTCATCGTTTCTCTTCCTAGGCGTCGTGCTCCTTCTTGCACTCCCGTTTGTTTGGCGGTTTGTTGCTCCTCTGGGGGACCGCCTGCGTGGTGTGATCGTTGCCTCAGTTGCGGCGATGGCGCTGTTCCTGACGCAGATGTTGGTAGGACTTCCATCAATCGTCGCCAAGGTCACCTTCCTCTCGACAGTTCCCGAACGGCGCACGCTGATCGGTCTTGGCTTCACGTCCATGATGCTTGTCGTCGCCGTCGGCTCATCGCTCGACCGATTGATCGTTCCAAAGATTGCTCGACGCCTTGCTGGAATCGTTCTGGTTGCGGCGTCGGTAGCAGGAGTCGCCGGATTGGCGCACGATTTCCGATCATCCACCGATGCGGTGGGTAACAAAATGATTGTCGTGGCACTTGCGGTCGCCGTCGTCGCTGCGGTTGTCTATTTCTGGCGTCCGCTTGTTGCAGTTGCTGGTCTGACTGCATTCGGACTTCTCGTTTCGTTGTCAGCGAATCCATTAGTGAGCGGCTTGTCGCAGACTCGCGACTCGGCTGTTGCGAAGACCGCCCGAGCAATTGCGTCTGAACCGAGTGGGTCAGGTGCGTGGGTGGGCGAGACCTACGAGGTTGCATCGCTTCTCACCACTGCTGGTGTTCAGAACTTGAGCGGCGTGAATCTCTATCCCAACGTGCCGGCTTGGGAACTCATCGATCCGAAGCACGAGTACGAGAACGCATGGAATCGCTATGCGCAGGCCGTGTGGTCGTTCGACACAACTTCGAAGACTCCTGTCGTGCGTCTCTTCCAAGCAGACATGATTGAGGTCACGATTAACCC
This sequence comes from Microthrixaceae bacterium, assembly GCA_947455015.1. Classification (GTDB taxonomy): domain Bacteria; phylum Actinomycetota; class Acidimicrobiia; order Acidimicrobiales; family Acidimicrobilacustridaceae; genus Acidimicrobilacustris. The sequence continues at coordinate 3,008 of CANGMY010000238.1, forward strand.
CTGTGATCCGGTTCTCGACAAGTTCAATGTGCGCCACCTGGTGACGCCGCGTCGAATGGCGGGTCCTTGTCTAAGTGCGCCTGAAGAGGTCGCTGGACCCGAAGGTGTTCCCATTTTCTTCTA
>CANGMY010000239.1 GCA_947455015.1 Microthrixaceae bacterium
AGCGTGCGGTGGATTGGGGCCAGAATCACGGCTTCGATGTCGTCGGCGAGAACATTGGCCCAGAAATCATTCGTCGCTGGGACGACGCACTTTCCGGACTCGAATCAGATCCGGAGTCCCTCTCGACCACGGTCGACTGGGTCGCCAAATATCGACTTATCAATGGCTACCGAGAACGTCACGGGCTGCAATGGGGCGATGCACGACTCCACGCACTCGACCTTCAGTATCACGACCTCAGGCCCGAGAAGTCGCTTGCTCGACGCGTGGGCCTCGAGACTCTTTGTGACCCCGAGGAAGTCGTCCGCGGTATTTCGTTTCCACCAGAGGACACACGGGCCTATTTCCGAGGCGCATGCCTGGCCAAGTTCGGAGACGAAATCGTCTCGGCGAATTGGGATTCTCTTGTCTTCGATATAGGGATTGAACCGTTACGTCGAGTAGCCATGATGGAGCCGTCACGTGGAACAGCTGCTCATGTGGCTAGCGTGATCGAATCCAGCCAGTCTGCGGCCGAGTTGCTTGCGAAACTCGATTCGTAGGTGTCCGGATTCCGGTTGGAGTGCACGAAACCGATCTCTAGGAGGTGCCATGCCTGAACGTGAACAGATCAGACGAACACCAGCCGATCGTCAGGAAAAGACCGTCGACGAAGCTCCAGCGAATTCGGAGACGGGCGAGAAGCTCAAAGCGGAACTCGACGACCTCCTCGACGAGATCGATGAAGTCCTCGAGACCAACGCCGAAGATTTTGTGCGGAGTTTCGTTCAAAAGGGCGGTCAATAGCCGCCTCAGGTGGATCGCAGTCGAGCCGGTAGCCTCTCTTCCGTGAGTATGCCGTTCTTCAATCCATCCGAAGATCCAGGTCCGGATTTCGCAGCGCTTGCGAAGTTGCAGGGCCTCGTTCCCGTTGCCCCCTCTGCCGCTGTCGACGAGCGTTTGCAGATCACCCACGCAACGACGGTCGTTGCCATTCGCTACGCCGATGGCGTCGTGATGGCGGGCGATCGACGCGCGACCTCAGGCAACATCATCAGTCATCGAGCGATCGAAAAGGTCTTTCCGGCCGATCGTCATTCGGGCGTTGCGATCGCCGGGGCGGCCGGACCAGCAATGGAGATGGTCAAGCTCTTCCAGTTGCAACTCGAGCATTACGAGAAGGTTGAGGGCTCGCAGCTCTCGCTCGAGGGCAAAGCAAACCAACTCGGTCAAATGGTTCGCAACAACCTTCCTGCGGCCATGCAGGGTCTTGCGGTTGTGCCGATCTTCGCGGGATTCGATAGGCGCCGGTCGACTGGTCGGCTCTTTCAGTACGACATCACCGGTGGCCGATACGAAGAATCCAATTTTGCAACGAGCGGATCGGGCGGCTCGCTTGCAGGATCTGTCGTGAAGATGCGTTTTCACGAAGGTCTCTCTCGTGACGAAACCGTCGATCTCGCAATCACAGCGCTCTTCGAGGCAGCCGACGAAGATTCCGCTACTGGGGGCCCCGACATGGTTCGAGGCATCTACCCAGTTATAGCGACGATCACTGCCGAAGGATTTCAACGAGTACTCGACGCTGAAATCGCTCAGCGATTCGTCGGTCTTCTTGATGCGCTGTCGGCACGCGATGGCGGCGGCCGCTTGTCTGAAACTTCAACAGAGACAGCAGGGGGTGCCCAATGAGCATGCCGTTCTATGTCGCCCCTGAACAGGTGATGAAGGATCGTGCCGACTACGCCCGCAAAGGTATTGCTCGCGGTCGTTCGCTTGTGGCAGTCCAGTATGCCGATGGCATCGCAATCGTCGCCGAGAATCCCTCAACGACATTGCGCAAGGTCAGCGAGATTTACGATCGCATTGCGTTCGCCGGAGTCGGTAAGTACAACGAGTTCGACCAACTCCGTATCGCTGGGGTACGCGCCGCCGACCTCAAAGGCTTCTCCTACAGCAGAGAAGACGTCGACGCTCGCAGCCTCGGCAATCAATACGCACAAATCCTGGGCCAGGTTTTTACTCACGAGATTAAGCCGATGGAAGTTGAGATCCTCGTGGCTGAGGTGGGCCTTACTTCCTCAGACGATCAGTTCTTTCACATTCTCTACGACGGCACAGTTATGGACGAGGACCGATTTACGGTTCTCGGCGGTGATGCCGACGCGATCTCAAACCGACTCGAAGAAGCTTGGGCGCCGGAACTCGACTTGCGGGCCGTCCTCGCAGTTGCAGTTGCTGCTCTCGCCGGTCCCGATCGATCACTCGATGCGTCCGACCTCGAAGTTGCTGTTCTCGATCGTGGTGCCGATCGACGCGCATTTCGCCGAATTGAGCGGACCGAGTTGCCGGGATTCCTACCCAAGGGCTGATTCCGATTTGATCGCACTCCGCCATGCTGTCGCCGATAGCGTGCCGGTATGGAGCGGAGGATCTTCGGACTCGAAAATGAGTATGGCGTTACGTGCACGTTGCGTGGGCAGCGCCGACTCAGCCCCGACGAAGTTGCTCGCTACCTCTTTCGACGAGTCGTCTCGTGGGGGAGAAGCTCAAACGTCTTCCTCCAGAACGGTGCGCGTCTCTACCTCGATGTCGGGTCTCACCCCGAATACGCAACGCCAGAATGTGATTCGATCCACGATGTTGTCGTTCACGACAAGGCGGGGGAGCGCATCCTCGAACAATTGCTTACGTCGGCCGAGAAGCGTCTTGCGGACGAGGGCATCAAGGGCGACATCTACTTGTTCAAAAACAACACAGATTCGGCCGGCAATTCCTATGGCTGCCACGAGAATTACCTCACCGGCCGAAACGACGAATTAGCGCACTACACGAACAATCTGATTCCCTTCTTGGTGACTCGGCAGATCTACGCCGGTTCCGGAAAGGTGTTGCAAACGGCCCGAGGAGCAATGTTCTGCATTTCTCAACGGGCGGAACACATTTGGGAAGGAACTTCTTCAGCAACGACTCGTAGTCGCCCAATCATCAACACTCGCGATGAACCTCATGCTGACGCCGAGCGCTACCGAAGGCTGCACGTGATTGTCGGCGATTCGAACATGAGCGAATACGCGACCTTCCTCAAAGTCGGCACCACGGCGATTCTCCTTCGCATGCTCGAAGAACCAAACGTCATCATGCGC
>CANGMY010000240.1 GCA_947455015.1 Microthrixaceae bacterium
GGCGAGAGGCTTCGATCAGCATCTGATCCTGAAATCATCTCAAGATTCCCTCAGCGGGGATTCGCCGATCGGTTGCCAACGTCGGCGCATGAAGTTGCTCTTGCGCGGGGGATTGCTGCCGCAGTGGTCGCCGGACTTGGATATATCGAACATTCGCGTTCCGGAGCCCATCTCCTGAGGTGACCTTGTTACCTGGCGGCCGGTACCCTTTCTTTGTGCTGAGTCAGCGAATCGACAGAGTCCGCCTAGCGATGGCCGAGCAGGGGATTGACGTCTGCTTACTTTCTGTCGGTCCCGATTTGCCGTGGCTCACGGGCTACGAAGCCATGCCTCTTGAACGACTGACGATGTTGGTTGTGCCCGTCGATGGCGATGCAACCCTTGTGGTACCCGCTCTCGAAGTTGCCCGGGTTGTGCCCCGCGACGGTCTCTTTACGATTCGCCCATGGGGCGAAACAGAAGATCCCATCGCGATCGTGTCCGATCTCGTCGGTTCGGCGGCAACAGCGGCAATCGGTGAGCGCACATGGGCGCGCTTCCTCGTTGAACTGCAGAACGCACGACCTGACCTTTCGTTCAGCACGACTGCATCGGTCATTGGTCCGCTCCGCGCTGTGAAGGACGCAGCGGAAGTCGTTGCATTGCGCACCGCTGCGGCAGCAGTTGACCGTATTGCCGCGCAATTGCAGTTGGGTGAGATTCCCCTTATCGGTCGCACCGAAGCCGAGGTATCTGCAGACATCGGTCGACGCATCCTTGCTGAAGGTCATCACCGTGTGAACTTCGCGATTGTTGCTGCTGGAGAGAATGCGGCAAGCCCGCATCACGAACCTGGCTCGCGAGTCATCCAGCCGAATGAAGTTGTCCTTTGTGATTTCGGCGGGACCATGGCCGACGCTGACGGTGTTGGGTACTGCTCCGACATCACCCGCTGCGTCGTCACCGGAACACCAACGAGTCGAATGACAGAGGTGTACGAGATCCTTCACGCGGCTGAAGCCGCTGGCTTGGCTGCTGGTGGTCAGGGGATTCCTGCTGAAGATGTCGATAACGCAACCCGCTCGATCATCGATGCCGCTGGTTTCGGTGAGTGGTTCATGCACCGAACCGGGCACGGAATTGGCGTCGAAGAGCATGAGGACCCCTACATCGTTCTGGGAAATCACACGCCGCTCGAGGTTGGTAATGCCTATTCAGTCGAACCCGGCATTTACCTTCCCTGTGAATTTGGCTTCCGGCTCGAGGACATCGTGGTCGTCACCGATTCTGGGCCCGAGTCGATTACAAACGCTGAACGGTCATTGGTGTCTGTCGAAGCATGACAAAGTGGCAGTCCGATGATTGATTTCGACGCTGCTTCACTTTTGCTGCAGTGGGCCGCTGGTGGCCTGCTCTTTCTGTGGGTGACCACTCGGCGTCGTGAAGTGTCGCTCGGCTACGGCTGGCTCATGCGCGGCACCTATCTCCTCATGGCAGGGGGAGCGGCGTATATCGGGATGTTTGTCATTGAGCCGATGGCGGTGCGCGACATTGCATCAATCGGTGTCGTGCTTGCCTCGGGATACGCGCTGGTGTCCTCGATTGTTCGCCGCAAGGCCGGAGTTTCTGGTCAGGTCGCATTGGCCGAGGCCCGCACCGAGCGAGTTGCGGCAATGACCGGCATTGAGCGCGAGGCGGCGGAAAAGGACACGAACGTTCGAGAGTTCGATCCGCGCCTTGATCTCATCGCTCCGATCCTCGGTTTCATTGGCGTCGTGGCTGCAGGCCTCGAGGCGGGTGGACCTGCGTGGCTCGCAGTCTCTCGATTCGTTGTCGGCGCACTCTTCCTTGGCGCAGTCACCGATGCGATGTTGCTCGGCCATTGGTATCTCGTGCAGCCCGGTTTAGCCCGAGGAGCGCTGCTTGAACTCGTGTACTGGACGGGTTGGCTCTGGGTGCCGGAAGTGATCTTGCTGCTCGTGCCAATCGGAATGGTTTCGGCGATCAACGGAACTATCGACGACGGTTACAACGGATTGCTCACCTGGTTCTGGGTGATGTGCGCGGTCACGACAATCGGCTTGATCATCACAACTCGACTCGCGCTGAAAGAGCGCTCGTATTCAGCGGTTATGGCCGCTACCGGATTGCTGTATCTCGCGATCCTTACGGCGTTCGGCACCGATCTCGTTGCCCGAGCGTTGCTTTCGTCAGGTTCGTAACGCTCAACGAGCGACGAAGTACTTGGCCTGCGGGTGGTGGCAGATGAGCGCCGAGGTGGTCTGCTCGGGCTGGTACTGGAAACCAGTGTCTTCGTTGACCTCAATGCCGATTCGGCCGGCATCAAGAATCTGCGCGACTCGCTCATTGTCCTCGAGGTCAGGGCACGCGGGGTAACCCCATGAATAGCGGCCCCCGCGGTATTGCTGACGGAAGAGTCCAGCGAGAGAGGGGCCGTCGTCTTCGGCGAAGCCCCAGTCCTCGCGCATGCGTCGATGCCAGTACTCGGCCAATGCTTCGGCCATCTCGACGCCGAGACCGTGCACCATGAGGTATTCCTGGTAGCGGTTCTCTTCGAACAGTTTCGCAGCGACATCGCTTACCCGTTGGCCCATCGTGACGATGTGGAACGCCGCGTAGTCAACCTCGCCCGAATCGACTGGACGGAAGAAGTCGGCGATGCACATGAAAGGTGCCGTTTGCTGACGCGGATAGTTGAATCGGGTGAGTTCTTCAGAGCGAGTTGCGTCGGTCCAGACGACAAGATCGTCACCGTCGCTGTTCACCGCGAAGTAGCCATAGACCACCTGAGGAATCAGCATGTCTGCAGCCTTGGCCTCGGCGAGCTGCGCTCGGAGCATTGAGCGAATGCGGTTCTTGAATTCTTCGTCAGTTTCGGTGACACCGTCATTTGTTTCGGGACGGAACTGCCACTGGTTGCGGAACAGCGCGGTCTCGTTGATGTACGCCGCAATGTCGTCGATCGGTATGCCTTTGACGACCTTGGTGCCAAGGAACGGGGGAGTGAAGACCTCGTTGTCGGCAGCAACATCAGGCGAGCGCAAGGGGAGATCCTCGGCTGGAGTCACGGCTTTGGTTCCTGAACGAGCGGGCACGGTGCTTTCGCTGGGGACTCGACCCCA
>CANGMY010000241.1 GCA_947455015.1 Microthrixaceae bacterium
AGTGATCCGTCAAGATTCCAGCACCAACGATGGAAGCCGCACCGAAGTTCTGTTCGACCGGTGCCCGAGCCCGTGCAAAGTTCAATTCCGCGATGCATGCAGACGTTTTGAAAGGCGCGAAGCGTTCCTTCCTGATCGCGAAGGATGATCGCCGAAAGCTTCCCAATCGAGAACTCGACCCAGTCGCCCGGATCACACACCGCGTCGATCGTTGTCGCCATTTGCCAAACACGCGGCCACATACGCTCTTCTTCGAGCGCCGCAAAGTCAGGCGAGTAGTACCGCTCAACTGGCACAGTGATCGGTCGTCGCGTGGTTGGTCCCGAACCTGCGGCTCGGCTTCGCAGTGTTCCGATGTCTTTGATGGGAACTTCCGTTGGTTCTGTGAGATCAGTCATCGTGTCGGCCCCCCGAATGGCGTGCGTCACGATCCTGCCACAGAGCCGTCACGACAATCGCAGGACCGAGGTCATGAAACGGGGCGTTGATGCACCGTCACGACGTAGTCCGGGTTGTCGCCCAAGATTTCGCCTTCCCATCCCGCCTTATGTCCGGCGGGAACGAGCCCTTCAAGTGCGCACCATTGATCGAACTCCGCGATCGTCGCCCACGTGGCGTTGAGCTGATTCCCCATCACGAGCCAACCACCAGGAGCCACGTGCCGAGCACAGTTCTGCACTGCATTTGGTCGGTCTGACGCGGTGACAAAACCGATGACATTTCCCGCAACGACGACGAGATCAAACTGCCGGCCGAGGTCGACAGCTGCGAGATCGGCAAGTCGCCAATCCAGTTCCGGAGCTCGGCGTTTGGCCCGTTCAAGAAGATCAGCGTCGAGATCAACGCCGACGACTTCGACACCGCGTGCAGTGAGTTCGATACCGACGCGACCAAACCCACATCCCGCATCGAGCGCAGTTTTGGGTTCGAACTGCATGACAAAGTCGACTTCGCCGTGCGGGTTGTCACCTTGTTCGGACATGCGATCCCAGCGAGATTCGTACTCGTCGAGATCAACCGCTTTGCGCCATTGCGCCCATTGTGTTGAACCAACTGTCGGATCGTCAGCCATTGGAGTCCTTACGTTGTTCGAGCATCTGGTCATCGACGTCATCGATCAATCCCCAGGCCAGCGCCGTTGAAGCGTCGATTGGTCGGCCAGACAACCCGAAATACGCAGCGCGATGCCGACCGATCCGACGGGGAATGCTCGACGTGCCGCCCGCACCCGGCACGAGGCCCATCGAGATTTCCGGCAATAAGAAAGTCGTCTCCGGGTGCGCCACGACTCTCGATGCAAACGCCGGCAATTCGACACCCGCACCGACGCATGTTCCGTGGACATGAACCTCGACCCGTTCCGCGATTGCCGAAAGTGCAATTCCCGCGTTGCGACGAGTCCTGATGCTGTGGGCTTCTACGGGCGCTGGCGCAGTACCGAACTCATCAAGGTCACCGCCGCTACAGAACGACGGACCTTCACCGCTGAGTACGACGCGATCAATTGTGCGATCAACGTCAACTAATCGGAATGCTTCTACCAATTCGTCGCGCATACGCGTGCCGTAGGCGTTGTGCACTTCAGGACGATTGAGCGTGATGCGCACGACATCGTCGGAACGTTCAACAAGAACTACTGAATGATTTGGCCGCGGTCTCGGGGTACGCGATGAGCGACCGGCAAGCCAAGTCGAATACCGCGCGCCACCCTGCAACAGGCTGTACACCCACGACTCGGCAACAACCGCTTCGGCCGGCGAGGAGTTCTCGCCAACTCGGAGCAACTGCGTAAAGGCAACCGAGGCATCGGGCGATGCGGCGATCGAATTGAGTAACGACGCAACGGTGTCGTGCAACGCTTCACCGCAGGCAACCCATGGAGCGTGCGCCGACTCGCTCGCGCAAAGCAGTACATCGAGATTGAGAACTGACCGATCTTCGACAACACCATTTTCCGAGGCGCCAATGAGTACCACCGGAGCCGACTCAAGAAGTTGCGTGAGGCGCAAGAGGTCCGCGCTGTCAAAAGGCGTTGTGAGGTCAACAATGACTGCTGGCCAGTTCGCAACTGCGTCCAGCGCCGTGTCATCAAGACCGTCAGCAACGAGTTCAAGAAGTGCAGAAGGTGCGAGAGCAGCGGTCATGGATACACCAGCCTGCCCTCAACCCAAGTACGGCGCACATGCGATGCGTGTGGGTCGGCAAGCACGTCGGCTAACGGGGCATCGAGCAGACAGAGATCGGCCCGTGCCCCGATCTTGATACGACGAACCGGTCCACCCGGTTCGAGAGGATCACTCAGATACCAACCGAGCGCAGTCGCAGCATCGACACGCTCGTTCACTCCGAGCGTCTGGCCAGTTCGAGTGAACCGAGTCGACGCGGCCGCCACGGCCATCCACGGATCGATGGACGTAACCGGCGCATCGCTACCTGCCGCAACGCGAACACCTGCATTGAGCAGTGACCCAGCGCGATGCAGGAACTCGAGATCTTCATCATCGACAACGTTGAAATAGTGATCACCCCGCTCGTACACAAGACCGGGCTGCACGATCACCGTCACTCCCCCGGAGGCAAGTAACTCGTCGAGGTCTGCTGGCAGAACCGATCCGTGTTCGATCCGATCACCTTGCCGCATCCCTGCAAGTGCGAGTGCCGTTGTCGCTGCGACCGTCTCGGCGCGGGACACCGCATGAATCGCGACAGAGCGCCCAACTGCATGATGACTCTCAATCACTTTGGCAAGCGCCTCTGGATCAAGACCCACGACTTCGTCGACCAAAATCTTTGCGGGGCCGACCGTCGCCCAACGTTCAACAGAAACTCGTTCCTCTTCATTCACGCCAAGCAGCGTCAGCCTCTGGGGAAGTGAACCATCGCCCACTGCTTGTCGAAGCACGTCGATGCGACCGGTGCCGAGATTCGGCGTCGCATCGGTGACGCCGGTGATTCCGAACGCAGCCAGTTCGGCGCCAACTTCGCGCAATGACGGTGCACTCACGCCGACGCGTTCGGCCAACCAAGAATCAAGTCGCAGAAGACGACCAGTCGGATGACCTTCAAGATCGAGTTCAACTCCCGATGGGACGCCATCGGCAAGGACTGCTTCAAGTCCTGC
>CANGMY010000242.1 GCA_947455015.1 Microthrixaceae bacterium
GCATTGCGGCCAGCTTCAACAGCGAGGCCAGCGGTTGTGCCTCCGTGACGACGTTCGCGAATGCCGGTGCGTTCAGTGATCCACTCGTCGGTGGTGTCGAGACGCGCTTCGAAATCGGCGTTGGTGACGATGATGTCGGGGAGGGCAGTGCCCCAACCGGTGATCGTTGCGCCGCTCGGGGCTGGAATAGTCATCGATTCCTCGGAGTGATGATGATCACGCTGTGCGCAACCAAGCGATGGGTTGACTGGTCGTGACGCGCTCGCCTTCGACAGCGAGGACTCCCACCAACGTGCCGGCGAATGGGGAGCGGACTTCTTGTTCGCCGACAAGACCAAGCACCGTGCCCGGAGTGAGGACAAAGCCCGGTGCCAAATCCGTTGCAGGCGTGAAGACTCCAGCAGCGGGACTCACGACCATGCGTTCTGTTGCGAAGAGATGTTCGCCCTCGTGGACTTCGACAGTCTCGACAGGCGCAGCAAGTGCGGTGAGGAGCTTGTCGAGATCGTCCGGAGTCGAAACCGAAAGTGTCTTGGCATCGGACACTGTGCGCTTGGCCATGCCCGTGAGGACATTTCCGGGACCAAGTTCGACGAAAACGGTCGCGCCGGCTTCACCAAGGTTGACCAGCGTTTGGCGCCAGCGAACTGGGCTGCACAGCTGAGCGTTCAGAAGTTCGGTCCACTCGGCACCGGTATGGGCACGAGCATCGACGTTGGCATACACAGGAAGATCAGCTTCTCGGAGATCAGCCGATCCGATCGCGCTGCGCAGACGATCGCGCGCTGGTGCCATGAACGGCGTATGGAACGCGCCGCTGACAGCCATCGACATGACCTTCTTGGCCCCGATCTCTTTCGCGATCTCTGAGGCCTTTGCGAGCGCCTCGGGATCGCCAGCGATGACGACCTGTCCGGGAGCGTTGTAATTGGCGACCCAGACGTCACCATCGACGCGAGCACAGGCAACTTCGACATCGTCATCATCGAGACCAAGCACGGCGGCCATTGTTCCGATGCGAGAGGTGGTGGCTTCGAGCATCGCTGCACCACGTTCGGCGACAAGCGTGAGGCCTTCGTCGAAGGCCAAGGCACCCGAAGCAACAAGAGCGGTGTATTCGCCAAGGCTGTGTCCGGCCGCAGCAGCAGGTTCGACACCAAGTCGTTCCACCGCGTCGAGCACGATCAAACTCGTGAGGAACGTCGACAACTGTGCGTTGTCGGTGCGCGTGAGTTCTTCTGCCTCGGTATGAAGAAGAAGGTGCTCGAGGTCGCGGCCAAGAACACTGGAAGCTTCAGCGACGAGTTCCCATGACGGGTGGTCTCGCCACGCGTCTCCCATGCCGGGCTTCTGTGATCCCTGGCCGGGGAAAGTGAAGACGATCATCGTGGCGGTGGCGGCTTTCGCTCGTGGGAGAAGGGCGGTGGTGCTCTGACCATGGCTCTGACCCGGATGCGGTCACTTCGGTTTCATTTTCCCGGTCGGAACCGAGAGTGGTGTTCGTGCGGCGGGAGGGACTCGAACCCTCAAGCCCCGAAGGGCAGCGGGGTTTGAGCCCGCCCTGTATGCCAATTCCAGCACCGCCGCAGTGGTGCGGTCGCCACGCTACCAACTGGCCGGAGGCCTCTCTTCCCACTCGGGGATGAGGCACTTGAGTGTCGTAGCGAGGCCGGTCCTACACTTCGCCGCCATGACCAGGGCGACATTGGAACGGCGGCTCACCGATATTGGTATGCAGCTGCGCGACCTGCGTCGTGACTTGGCGATCGCCGACGAACAGTTGGCCCATTTTGCCGACGAGGCCGACGATGCCCGACTGCGGTCGCTGGTGTCAGAAACCCCACTGGCCGAGCGAGAGCATCGAACCGCTGCCCGCCATGCCGAGGCGATGGAGCGTCACCGCAACGAGGTCGTCGCCGATATTGGGCGACTCGAGCAACAGCAGGATGATTTGCTCGATCGGCTCAACGACGCCATCGGCTGAGCCGGTACGATCCTCGGACGGTCCGTATTCGGTCGGACCTCCACTCTCAAGGGGCTGCAACGTTGCCGACCCGTGTCGTCATCGCCGAAGACGAGGCGATCATCCGACTCGATCTCAAAGAGACCCTCGAAGAAGAGGGGTACGAGGTCGTCGGCGAAACTGGGCGTGGCGACGAAGCCGTCGCCCTGGTTCGTGATCTCAAACCCGAAATCGCCATTCTCGACATCAAGATGCCCGGCATCGACGGTCTGACCGCGGCCCGACAAATCACTGCCGATCAGTTGTGTGCCGTGCTGGTGCTCACTGCGTTCAGTCAAAGAGATCTCATTGAAGAAGCTCGCGATGCCGGAGCGCTTGCCTATCTCGTGAAGCCGTTTCAACGCAGCGACCTTGTGCCGGCAATCGAACTGGCCGTCGGACGCTTCCGCGAACTGCGTGCGCTCACCGAACAAACAAAGTCGCTCGAAGAGCAGCTTGAAACTCGCAAAGTTGTTGACAAGGCCAAGGGCGTCCTCATGGATACCCACGGTTTCACCGAAGCCGACTCGTTCGCTTTCGTGCAGAAGACCGCCATGCGTGATCGCACCACGATGCGCGCCGTTGCGGAATTGATCCTCGACGGCACCCTCACCCCGGAGACTCCATGACCACGTTGATGCTTATCGACGGAAACTCGCTCACCTACCGAGCGTTCTTCGCGCTGCCAACCGACATGGCCACAGCGTCTGGTCAGGTCACCAATGCGGTCTTTGGATTCACCTCGATGCTCGTCAATCTTCTGCGCGACCAGAAGCCCGATCACTTAGCGGTGGTGTTCGACCGTTCCGAACCAACGTTCCGTCACGAAGCGCTTTCCAGCTACAAAGGAAATCGCGATGCCACTCCCGACCTTCTGCGTCAGCAAATGGGCATCGTGCGTGAAGTGGTCGAAACGCTCCATGTTCCGGTTCTCGACCTTGTCGGTTTTGAAGCCGACGACATCATCGCCACGTTGGCAACCGCGGCCGAAGCGCGCGGCGACAACGTCATCATCGTCACCGGCGATCGCGACAGCTACCAGCTCGTTCACGACCCACACATCAAAGTGCTCTACAACAAGCGCGGCGTTTCCGACTACGCGCTGTA
>CANGMY010000243.1 GCA_947455015.1 Microthrixaceae bacterium
ATTGGCGAAGGCCTGATCTATGACCTCAGGGTGAAGTTGTTCGATCACGTGTCGGCAATGCCGATCGGCTTCTTTACACGCACCCAAACTGGTGCGCTGATGAGTCGTCTGAATAACGACGTCATCGGAGCGCAGCGAGCAGTCACGACGACTCTTGGTTCAGTCGTCTCTAACGTCATCGTGCTGATCACGACGCTGATCGCGATGTTCTATCTGGAATGGCGTCTCACGTTTATCGGCATCTTGGTGTTGCCGATCTTCATTATTCCGGCCAAGCGGGTTGGACGCCGATTGTCGGCGATCACTCGGCGCGGCTTCGATCTGAATGCAGCCATGAACACGCAAATGACGGAACGATTCAACGTCTCCGGCGCGTTGTTGGTGAAGTTGTTTGGAAATCGCAAGCGAGAGAGCAAAGACTTCTCTGATCGTGCTGCAGAGGTTCGCGATATCGGCATTCAAAGTGCGATCTACAGCCGCACGTTCTTGATTGCGCTCGCACTTGTTGGTGCAATTGGAACTGCGCTCGTGTATTGGGTCGGTGGCCAGCTCGTGATCTCTGACGCGATCACACTTGGCACGCTCGTTGCGCTGGCTGCCCTCGTAACCCGTATTTACGAACCACTCACGGCTCTGTCGAGCGCTCGGGTCGACATCATGACGGCGCTCGTGTCATTCGACCGAGTTTTTGAAGTGCTCGATCTGCGCAATTCACTTGACGATAAAGAAGGTGCGATCGATCTTCCGCCGTCGAAGGGCGCAATCGAGTTTGATCACGTCACCTTCCGCTATCCGTCCGGAGCCGAGGAATCGCTGGCTTCGCTTGAAATCGGTTTGAGTGGCTCTGTCGACGATGGTCCTGGTGCTGAAGTTCTTCACGATGTTTCCGCTTCGATCCTTCCGGGGCAGTTAATCGCGCTCGTTGGTCCATCTGGCGCGGGTAAGACCACGATGAGTTCGTTGGTTCCTCGTTTGTACGACGTCACCGAAGGATCAGTGCGCATCGACGGTCACGATGTTCGCGACGTCACTCTCGATTCACTTCGCGGTGCGGTCGGTGTCGTTTCGCAGGATCCGCATTTGTTCCATGACACTGTTGCCGAGAATCTTCGATACGCACGTCCCGATGCAACTGATTCAGAGATCGTTGCCGCCTGTCAGGCTGCGCAGATTCACGATGTGATTGCTGCTCTTCCCGACGGCTACAACACCGTCGTTGGCGAACGTGGCCATCGTCTTTCAGGCGGCGAGAAGCAGCGTTTGGCGATTGCGCGCGTCTTAGTGAAAGCGCCCGCGATCGTTGTTCTCGACGAGGCAACCAGTCATCTGGATTCGGAAAACGAGTCGCTCGTTCAGAAGGCTCTCGCAACCGCGCTTGCCGGTCGAACGGCGTTAGTTGTTGCTCATCGACTTTCAACGATCACCGGTGCTGATCAAATCCTTGTGCTCGAAGCTGGACGCATCGTGGAACGCGGTCGTCACGAGGAATTGTTAGCCGCCGAAGGCCTGTACGCCGACCTCTACCGAACTCTCGTGCGCCAAGACCTCGAAGGCATCGAGGCCTGAGTTCTCAACCGTCTGTGAGTAGTGCTCGTAAGCGGGGAAGAACCTCGGTGCCGAGCGCTGCGATTTGTTCGCGCGCGGCCTCGGAGGAAATGCCGGGTGCGTGAATTCTGAGATTGAGGCATGTGGTGTTCGTCGTTCTCACCGCGTCGGCAAGTTCTGCAGCGAGTGAGTCGGCATCGTCGCCGCAGATCCAGCCGTTATCTCGCCAATGTGAAAGCGCTTCTGTCGACGAGTAACTCTGATACACCTCAAACTGTGCTTCGAACGCTTCTTTTGGTGGTGCGCCCAACCACACGCGTCGGATGAGAATTCGCGGGGCAGTCCCACCGGCTTCAACGTAGGCATCGGAGAGTGTGCGCAGTCGATCAGGGTTGCTGCCGCCATCGAAAATGATCCCTGCACCGGCCGCAGCGGCCCGACGCACTGCGGCAGGACTCATCGCTGTGCTGATCACCGGGATGGGTCGAGTTGCGAGGTCGCGTAACGCCCGATCCCCATCAATCACGCCAAGTTCGCGTCCCGCAAGCATGTCGACGAGCCGGGGAAGATCGCGTTTGAAGACATCGACAGCGGTGCTTTGATCGACGTCCATTGCATCGAAGTCGAGCGGCAATGAACCTGAACCAACACCGATTCCGACTCGACCAGGGAATCGAGCATCGAGCCACGCCACTTCTTCCGCCAACATCGCGACAGGGCGAAGAGGAAGCAACACGGGACAGGCGGCTGCCCAACCCTGCGACATGGCGGCAAGTTGAAAGCCGCTGGTCTGCAGCGGATTCGGGAGGTAGCCCGCGAATCCACCGTGGTGTTCCGATGTCATCACGCCATCGAAATTGTTGTCAGCAGCGATAGACGCTTGGGTGCACAACTGGTCGACGATGTCGACAGCGGCGAGTTCATTGTGCGGATAAAGACGAAGCGAGATCGACCCGTCGGCAAAGACGGCAGTGGTGTTGGCTCGATCGGGCATGGTCGGAGATTACGACGCATCGAATGCTGACGCTGTGGTTCGTGTCGTCGTACGCTCCATGCATGGCTTCCGAGGACCCTTCCGCCGCTGTCGAGCGTCTTTTGGCATATGAACAGATCCGACAACTGGCCTCGCACTATGCCGTTGCGGTCGACTCTCGCGACCTTGATGCATTGATTGAGTTGTTCATCGAAGACGTTCGTGTGGGTCGTGACACCTACGGGCGCGAAGCATTGCGCGAGTCATTTGCTGAATCGCTCGGAGCGATTGGTATTTCGATGCTCAACGTGGGCACTCATGCCATCGACATTGTTGACGCCGATCACGCAACTGGGCAGGTGTATTGCCACGGTCAGATCCAAGACGGCGATCGCTGGATTCACCAATTCATTCTTTATCGCGACATCTACGAGCGGCGCGACGGAACGTGGTTCTTTGTTCGACGCATTCACGAACTTTGGTACGGAGAAGAAGCACCCACGTCGCCACTTGGGTTGGCACCAGCGCAATGGCCGAAGAATCACGATGGTCTGGGCACCGTTCCGGCTTCGTGGCCTTCATGGACGAC
>CANGMY010000244.1 GCA_947455015.1 Microthrixaceae bacterium
GGACTCTGGGGAGTTGTTCGTCCTGACGACATGATCCCCGATTACAAATTGAAGATGGGAGCGACACTTGCTCCGGTCGGCAAGTTGTCAACATGGTGGCGCGAACCACTCACCGCTGCGTTGGCATCAACCGTCAGCGGAACTGTGGTTTGGAATCTCTTGCCCAAAGAACACGACAACGCGTGGGCACCGTTTGCGCCTGCGCATGCGTCGTCTGCACCGAGCGCAATCTTCTCCGTGAAATTCCTTGACGAAGGAAAACCAGTCAAAGGTGAGCGTTCATTCACGACGGTGAATCACTGGAACAAACTGTTGAAGGGCGCGCTTGTTCGATTCATCCTCGAAACCGGCGCTGACGATCCCAAAGCGCTTTCAACATTCCGCCACCCTGAGGGCTACCGCTACGACCGAACCCTCACAGAGACCACGGCAACGGGAACCGTCGTGAGCATGGTGCGACCGGCACGCTGAGCCACAACGCCACGTCCGCCATATCGTGGGGGTATGGCCAGTTCAACGAACGCCTCTCCGCTTGAACGCATTGATCTACCCATCGAAGGCATGACCTGCGCGGCTTGCGCGACGCGCATCGGCAAAGGGCTGAGCAAACTCGATGGAGTCTCTCAAGCCGACGTAAATCTGGCGGCAGCACGAGCGACTGTGCACTTCGATCCTGCGGTCACGAATCGCACCGAGTTCGCCGCAAAGATCGAATCCCTCGGGTACCACGTCCCCGAAGTTGACCGGCGAGACGAAGCGGAAGCCGAATACGCACACACCCTCGGCATACGACTCTTTGTCGCCGTGATCCTCACCGTGCCAACGGTGCTGATTTCAATGGTGCCGGCTTTCATGTTCACCAACTGGCAATGGGTTGCCTTCGCTCTCAGCACTCCCGTCGTTTTTTATTGCGGGTGGGGATTCCATCGAGCCGCACTCATCAATCTGCGTCATGGCACAGCAACCATGGACACGCTCGTCTCAATGGGGACCTTTGCCGCCTGGACGTGGTCGACCATCGCGCTTTTCTTCTTGCACGCTGCCGACAAGTCGTCCGATGCAATGAGCGGCATGGCTGGCATGTCGACCAGCAGCGATACCGCCCATGTGTATTTCGAAACTGCGGGCGTGATCATTTCGCTCATCCTCTTGGGGAAGTGGTTTGAAGCACGAGCGCGCCGACGGTCTGGTGATGCATTGCGCAAACTCGCGGAACTCGGCGTCAAGACCGCACGTCTTGAAGACGGCACCGAGATTGCCCTCGAAGACCTCGTTGTCGGCATTCGGTTTGTTGTTCGTCCCGGCGAAAAAGTTGCAACCGATGGCGTTGTTGTCGAAGGCCATTCCGCAATCGATATGTCGATGATCACTGGTGAGCCGGTTCCCGTTGAGGTTGGCCCCGGCGACGACGTTGTCGGCGCAACAGTCAATGCCAACGGCCATCTCGTCGTCGAAGCAACACGAATCGGCAACGACACAGCACTCGCGCAGATCGTGCAACTCGTTGAAGACGCTCAAGGCTCCCGAGCACCAATTCAACGTCTCGCTGATCGTGTTGCCGGCGTTTTCGTTCCGATCGTGTTTGGCATTGCGATCGCAACGATCATCGGCTGGACCGTGACAGGCCATTCCGCACAAGACACGTTCTCGGCCGCGGTTGCTGTTCTCATCATCGCTTGCCCATGCGCTCTGGGGCTCGCAACGCCGACTGCGATCATGGTCGGTACCGGTCGTGGTGCTCAGTTGGGCATCATCATTAAAGGCGGAGAAGTACTCGAACAAACACGGCGCGTCGATGTCGCCGTACTCGACAAGACCGGCACGCTCACTGAAGGCCATATGGAATTGGTTGATGTCATCACCAGCCCCGCAACAAATGCCGACACCGCCCTTCGTTTGGCCGCAGCCGTTGAAGCCCGTTCGGAACATCCCATTGCTGCAGCCATCGTTGCCGGTGCCGATTCACGCCGTCCCGGCGATGCTTCTTCCACCTCGGTGACCGAGTTCGAAAACCATCCCGGCCGCGGCGTCACTGCAACCGTGACTTCCGATTCAGCAATCGCCTGGACAGTCGGCGTCGGTCGACCATCCCTCTTTGCCACCATCAATGCCGAACTCGACCAAGCTCGCGTCGAGGCCGAAAGCGCCGGGCGCACCGCCGTCATCGCCGGCTGGGCTGATCACGAAGGAGATCCCCTCACCGCCCATGCCGTTCTTGTTGTTGCCGATCGACTCAAAGCAACGAGTGCCGAGGCGGTCGCCGACTTCCACTCCCTCGGGCTCGAAGTCGTGTTGCTCACCGGCGACAACCGCCGCACTGCTGAAACGATCGGCGCTGAGGTCGGGGTGGATCGCGTAGTGGCCGAAGTACTTCCCGCAGACAAAGTTGCCGAAGTCCGTCGTCTCCAAGAACAAGGCCGCACGGTGGCAATGGTCGGCGACGGAATCAACGATGCGCCAGCACTCGCCCAAGCTGACCTCGGCATCGCCATCGGAACCGGAACCGATGTCGCCATCGAAGCCAGTGATCTCACAATCGTGAGCGGCGATCTCCGCGCAGCGGCCGACGCAATCGCGCTTTCACGGCGCACGCTCGCAACAATTAAAGGAAACCTCTTCTGGGCGTTCGCTTACAACGTGGCGGCAATCCCGCTTGCCGCGTTCGGTGTGCTCAATCCGATGATCGCCGCGGGCACCATGGGATTTTCGTCGGTCTTTGTCGTCACGAATTCTCTTCGATTGCGTAGATTCAAAGGCGTTCGTCGCCACTCCCCCACAAAGGACTGAACATGACAACTCGCACGTATTCCGTTCCGGGCATTTCCTGCGGTCACTGCAAGAACGCTATTGAAGGCGACCTTTCTCCACTCGACGGTGTCGAAAGCGCTGTCGTAGACATCGACACAAAGACGGTCACCGTCGTTGGCGAAATCGCCGAATCAGATGTGCGCGCAGCGGTTGACGAAGCGGGCTACGAAGTCGCATCGATGATTTAGTTCGCGTCTTTCGTTACAGCGAACCGTCAGAAAGACGAGACCGTACTTCAACCGCACGCTCACGAACCGCGTCGAGATCTTTTAGTTTGCGCATCGAACCAAGTTGA
>CANGMY010000245.1 GCA_947455015.1 Microthrixaceae bacterium
GACATTGCCGAGTGAACGCCGAATGCACGCGCTTCATACGAAGCGGCGGCAACAACTCCGCGTTGACCATCTCCACCAACAACGACTGGCTTTCCCCGCAACTCCGGCTGATCGAGCAATTCGACCGACACAAAAAAAGCGTCCATGTCGACATGCAGGATGCTCGCAACGTCGCGCGGAGCATTCACACGCGCGTGACCGCCAACGAGGATCGTTCTGAGCCTTCGATGTTGTACGCGAATGAACGCGGGTCATCCCAGCGATGCAGTAGCCATTCAAGGACCGGTTCAGCGACCCACGGCGCACCATCGTTGAGGTGTAGCCCGCATTGATCGGGGTCGACCCATGCTGCAGTTTCGACAATGCCATCGGGGTCATCGAAGCGAAGTTCGCCTTCCCACGATTCAGCCAGCCACGCCTCAACACGAAGTGTCCATCCCATATCGGGAGCAGTGGCGGTTATGTCGTACAACTTCCCCGCCCACTTCGTGACAACGAGGCCGGTTTCTTCCACAACTTCACGACCAATGCCTTCGACCACTGATTCGCCGGTATCGATCACTCCCCCGGGAGGGCTCCAGTCGAATGAGCCGTCGCGACGGCGATTGCGCACGAGTAAGAGCCCAGACGGACCCTCAATCACTGCGCCACCGACAAGCCAGTTGCGCATTGCTCAGGAAGCGTCCGGGGCAATCGGACGACGGAGTATGCGGTCACGAACCGCCCACCAGGTCACGAGAAGAAGCGCCTCGACAACAATGCGTGAGGACATCTTGGATGTTCCGCGCTCACGATCATTGAACGTGATCGGAACTTCCACAATGCGACCCCCGCGGCGAGCGACGTTATAGGCCATCTCGATTTGGAATCCGTAGCCGTCGGCAGTCACTAGATCGAGTGGGATCCTCGACAACATCGGAGCAGCGAAACAACGGAACCCTGCAGTGGCATCGCGAACTTGCAACCGAAGGACCAACGCGGCGTAGCGATTACCTCCGCGAGATAACCACTCTCGGTAGCGGGGCCAATCGGGGATGTGCCCGCCTGGGACGTAGCGAGAACCGATCGCAAGATCGGCGCCGGATTCCACCGCGTTCAACAGCGAAGGAAGCGCGGCGGGGTCATGTTGAAGATCCGAATCCATTTCAATCAGCGCTTCGTAACCATTGGCGAGGCCGTAGGCGAAGCCCGCTCGATAGGCCGACCCCAATCCAGCCTTTGCGCCTCGACGAAGCAGGTTGACGTGCCCACCGTTGTCTGCGCCCCAGCCCTCAGCAAGATCTGCAGTTCCGTCGGGGCTGCCATCGTCGACCACAAGCACATCGGCCTGCGGCAACGTCTGCTTGATGCGCTCGAGAACTTCAAGAATGTTCTCGGCCTCGTTGTAGGTCGGCAGGATGACAAGCGGCTTCACAGATCCAACTGTAGGAGCAAGGAGCCCTTCCCCCGTGCGCGCACCGCCCGCCTCGGCCCGTACGATGGAACCAATGTCCTCACCGAGCCCCACTTCGCCGTCTGCGCCCACTGCAGCATCTGCGCTTCCGTCTGTTGGCGCACGAGTACTGGCCTTTGTTGCGATCCTCATCGGCGGCACCGCTGGCGGATTCATCGGCTACGCCTTCGTCGACCTTCAAGTCACAGGCGATTCCTCATTCTGGGCTGGTCTCGGTGCACTCATCGGCGCTGTCGTCGCAGCTCTTGGCACCGCAGTCGTTGTTGTACTGACACTTCGAGCCATGGGCGAATGGAACACGATTCGCGCTCGCGACGAAGCTGCTGCTGCCGCCGCAAAATCCAACGCGGCTACCCGCAACGTTCCGCGCGTCCGGTAATGAGCCACGACACCGCAGCGCTTCTCGAAATCGCAACCTCGACTGCGGCCGAAGCAGCAGCGCTCATCGTCGATGGCCTTTCTCGCGCCCGAACGATGGTCGACACCAAAACCACTGGCACCGACATGGTTACCGAGATGGACAAAGCATCCGAAGCGCTCATTCTTGGTCGACTCGCCGATGCCCGTCCTGACGATGCGGTGCTCGGCGAAGAAGGAACGGACCGACCAGGGTCAACCGGCGTTCGCTGGATCGTCGATCCAATCGATGGCACAACCAACTACCTCTACGGCCACGCCGGATTCGCGATCTCCATCGCCGCCGAGATCGATGGCGAAATTGCTGTTGGCGTCGTTCATGATCCCTTGCATGGCGAGGTCTTCACCGCAGTTCGCGGCCAAGGCGCATTCCGCAACGGTCTGCCGATCCACGCCTCGGCAGAAACCGATCTCTCTCACGCGCTCGTCGCCACTGGCTTTTCCTACGAACCCGATCGCCGTCGCCGCCAAGCTGCTGTTCTCGGCAAGATCATTGGCTCTCTTCGCGATATCCGGCGGATGGGGGCAGCCTCGGTTGATCTGTGTTCGGTTGCGTGCGGACGGGTCGATGCCTATTACGAACGCGGTTTGCAGCCGTGGGACCACGCGGCCGGCGCTCTTGTTGCGACCGAAGCCGGTGCCGTTGTCGGCAACCTCACTGGTGGGGCCGCCGAATTCGAGTTCTGCCTCGCCGCCCCTCCAGCACTCTTTGACGAGCTTCGACTGCTGCTCATCGATGCCGACGCTGCCAACGCCTAACCGTCGCTCGCGACGCTCGGTTGGAAGAATCTGACGCAGCGGTCGCTGATCGGTGACAATGGTGACTTATGGGAACCCGTATCCTTACCGTCGAGGACGACGAACGAATCCGTACCGCTGTTCGCCTCGCCCTTGAGGACGAGGGTTGGGATGTCGAAGAAGCCGATACGGGCGAGGAAGCGCTTCAGGCATTTACCCGCCAGCCCAGCGATGTTGTCCTGATCGACATCATGCTTCCCGGCATCGATGGCTTCGACGTGTGCCGCTCCATTCGACGTGTCAGCGATGTCCCGATTGTCATGGTGACCGCTCGCGCCGACACCCACGATGTTGTCGCTGGCCTCGAAGCGGGCGCCGATGATTACCTCACCAAGCCGTTCGCACCGAAAGAACTCTCCGCCCGAATTCGCGCGCTCCTTCGCCGAGC
>CANGMY010000246.1 GCA_947455015.1 Microthrixaceae bacterium
ATCAAAGGCGAAGACGTCGCTGAAGCTGACCTCATCATCGGCGTGACTCGTGATCACGTCCATGGCATCGTCATCCACGACCGCGCCGCGATCGAGCGAACCTTTGTTATGGGCGAGATCGTTCGTCTCGGCAACAAAGTTGGCCCCCGCAAGCCCGGACAATCTGTTCGCGACTGGTGCGCAACTGTCGCCGCGCTGCGGCCGAAGGGCCGTCCTCCTGGCATTTCTGCCGATGACATCGCCGATCCGGTTGGTGAGGGTCTCGACGTCTACGCAGCAACAGCCGACAAGCTCGACGCACTCTGCGAAGCAACTGCCGCTCTCTTGCTTCCCGATGGCGCCCACGGCGAAATCGTCGACATCGACCCACTCATCGAACGCTGAACACCTGCCTCCCCTAGGCTCTGTCCATGGGGAAATTCGCAAATAGCAAGGCGCTCGCTGGTGCAAGTTTCGGTGTTCTAAAGAGCGAAAAGAAACTCGCTGCTATTCCTGCAGTCTCTGCCCTCACATGCGGCGTGATCGCCGTGGCTGTTGGCGGTGGCGTCGTGCTCACCGCCGACTTCATCGCCAATCCTGCGCCCGGCCAGGACGACTTTTCTCTCACGCCTGCGTCATGGGCGATCGGCATCGTCGGATTGTTCGTCATCGGCCTTGTGAGCCAGATGTTCGCTGCAACGCTTATTGCTGCAGCCAACGAGAGACTCGATGGCGGAAGCTTCACGATGGGCCAGGCATTTTCTAAGGCCACCAGTCGCACGCCATCAATCCTTGGCTGGTCAGCAATCAACTCCACAGTCGGCGTCGTCTTGCAAGCGGTTCGCGACAAAGCAGGCTTCCTTGGCGACATTGCTGCCGGCCTCATTGGAGCTGCGTGGAACGTGGTGACGTGGCTCGTCCTTCCCATCATCGTCGTTGAAGGCGTGGGACCAATCGTCGCCATCAAGAAGTCGGCCTCGCTCTTGAAGACCACTTGGGGTGAGAACCTGTTCGCTCAAGCAGGCATCGGCCTTATCGGCTTCCTGCTGATGCTTCCCGGCCTTGTTCTCTTCGGCGCACTCAGCTTCGCTGTGCCCGTTGCTGGCATTCCGTTGTTGTTGATTTGGATCGTTGTGATCGGTTGCCTGATGTCTGCGCTCGGCGCGATTTACCGCACCGCGCTCTACCGCTTTGCGGTTGGTCTCCCGCTTGGCGATGTGTTCACGCATGACGAACTTGCTGGCGCATTCAAGCCGAAGGCAAAAACCGGCCGCATGCGCTGAATTACTCGTCGGTTGGTCGAACTCCCACAGGCCAACCTTCGACAACAACAACCTCATTCGTAAGCGGCGGAACCCAACCTTCGCCGTCGATCCAACGACGCACAACGCGCCCGGGCACACCGACAACCACGCTGTGGTCGGGAATGTCGCCGCGCACAACTGCACCCGCAGCGATCGCGCAATTACGGCCGATGTTTGCGCCCGGCAGAACAACAACATTCGTGCCGATCCAAGTTCCTGCACCAACGCGCACGGAAAATCCTTGCAACACCTGTTTGCCCACCGGCAACCACGGATCGGCGTAGGTGTGGTTGTGGTCGGTGAAGTACACGTTGGGAGCAATCGTGACGTCGGCTTCGAGCACGATCGAATGGCGAGCCACGAACCAGCAGTCCTTGCCCACGGTGGTGCGATCACCGATTTCAATCACCGGCGGTGAATCGGGCGGGTATGTCTCGGTGGGCATTCCCACCGCGAGTGTGGTGCCGGCGCCGATGAAGCAGTCCTCGCCGAGGTAGATGGCGTGGGCGTTGTAGCAATCCCCCTGCGGGAATGCGACGTAACTCCCCCGCCCCATTGCGCCATAGCGACGAGCCAGTGGATGCTCGGCGTTAATCGCACCCGCCAAACGGATTCGAGCCCAGGCCGCGTTGATCACCGTTGTTGCGACGGAACGAGTCTCTGCTCGAAGACGGTCAGACCAAGACATGAATTGTCACTTTAATTGACGGTAGTCTGAACACTTTCCTGCCCCGGAGTTTCGATGGCCACCATCAGATCACATGCACGAGTCCTACGAAGCGCCGACGATGTCTGGAAGGTCATAGGCGATCCGACTCGCATCGTGCAGTGGTTCCCTGGTGTCACTGCCGTCACGGTTGAGGACAACATCCGTACCCTCACTCTCGCTGCTGGCCTGCCCGTCTTCGAAGAGATCGTCACGCTCGATCACCGCATGCGGCGGTTCCAGTACCGCATCACCGGCCCGCTTCCGGTGAAATACCACCTCGGCACGATGGATGTCATCGAGGACGGCGAACCGGGCTGCCTCCTCATGTACTCCACCGAAATTTCGCCTGACCCCATGGCGTTCGTGCTCGATGGCGTCATTTCCGAAGGCATCGGAAACCTCGCTCGCATGCTCAACGATCACACCGAGGATGAACGCTGATGGGTCGCAAAATTCTCTTCATCACCACCGACCAAATGCGTTACGACGCAATCGGTGCCAACGGTGGATACGTTGCCCGCACTCCGAACATTGATTCATTCGCGGCCAACGGCATTTCCTATGACCGTGCCCAGCCGCAGAACGTTGTGTGTATGCCTTCGCGCGCCACCATGGTCACCGGCCAGAACGTCGGTACGCACGGCGTGTGGATGAACGGTGTTCCCCTTCCGGTCGAATCTCCCAGCGTTGCTGCAGTGCTGCGCGACGCGGGCTATCGAACGGCACTTATTGGTAAAAGCCATTTCGAACCGCTACTCGACCCGTTCTTGCGCTTCGAAGAAAACCGTCAAGGTTTCTCTGGCGCAACAGAAGGCCATCGCGGTTTCGATCACATGGAACTCGCAACGCACGGCGCAGCCGGTTTCACGCATTACTCACGCTGGATTCGCCAGAACCATCCCGAAGCAATCGGAATGTTCTTTCAGGTGCTCGACGGCGATCTCGAAGTAAGCGACGTTCCCGGCGGCGACACTGGCGCTCCGCAGATCAAACGCAACTCCGTTCCGCGCGACTGGTACCACACCGATTGGGTCGCCGATCGAACGATCTC
>CANGMY010000247.1 GCA_947455015.1 Microthrixaceae bacterium
AGATGTAGAGCGTTCGGATGGTGTCTTCTGAGGCGGCGGGAGGGAGTTGAAGTGAGGTACCCGGATCGAGATGTAGGTGCCACACAGCAACATCTGCGGCATCCTTCGACGCCCAAGAATTGGGAGGCGGTGAGAGAGGCGGAGTTCCTTGGAAGGAACCGGCGATGACAACAACTTCAGTCGTACGGCCTTGGGCATCGGTGTGGCGAACCTTGGGGATTTGGTCTGACCAAAGCATCGTGAAGTAGGGGTCGGACATCTTGTCGGCAGCAGGAAGGTTCAACCAGATCTGAAAGAGTTCAAGCGGGTTGGGCGCTGATTGATTTCTGAGCGGCATCATCTCTGAGTGCACGATGCCAGCGCCGGCGGTGAGCCACTGAACATCTCCGTCGCCAAAGCGCGCCATCGCGCCAAGCGAGTCGGAGTGATCGCACGTACCTTCGCGCACGTAGGTGATGGTTTCGAAGCCGCGATGAGGATGCTGCGGAAATCCGGGAACGACCGAGCCGTGGTACATACGCCAGCCATCGACGCCCTCGAAATCCATGCCGATATTCCGGCCTTCTAGCGACGCGTCTGGACCTAATTGATCATTTCCGGTCGGGTACTGATCGTCATGGTGCGCGCAGAAAAGAAAGGGATCGATCGTCGGCCAATGCAAGCCAAGCGGAACCGTTTGAAGAATGACTTCGTCAGACATGCTTCAAGCGTACGGGTTCGGCGCGGAATTTGGTCAGCGTTCGAAACGCTGGAAACGCTCGCGACGTGGGACGACTTTGCGTCCCTTGATCGTTGTTTTCTTCATCGCACGGATGATGTCGTCTGCAGACTTCTCAGGCACTTCAACGAGCGAGAACTTGTCCGCGATTTCGATCGAACCGATCTGCTTGCCGGCGAGACCGGCCTCGCCGGTGATTGCGCCAACGAGATCGCCGGGGCGGACCTGGGCGGAGCGTCCGATGGGGAAGTACAAGCGGGTGGAATCAACGCCGATGGAGCGGTCCTTGCCCTTCTTGCCTTTCTTGTCTCGGTCGCCGCGATCTCCTCGGTCTCCGCGATCGCCACGGTCACCGTGGTCGTTCTTGCGGTCGTTCTTGCGGCGGACTTCAACCTCGGGGATCTCAACATCGTCCTCGGCGCCGGTTGTTGCTTCATGAGTGAGCTTCACGGCTGCGAGGGCAACGTCGAACAAATCGAACTCGTCGGTCAGTGATTCAACAATGGTCCGGTAGCGATCGAGGTCGTCGTCAAGGAGTGTCTCTCGCAACGTTCCCAATGTGAGTTCCATGCGGCGATTGCGAAGATCGGAAATGGTCGGAACCTTTTCGATCGCGATCTTGTCGCCGGTCACCCGCTGGATGTTTTCGAGCAGGCGATGCTCGCGAGGCTCAGCCAACGTGATTGCGACGCCTTCGCGACCTGCTCGGCCAACACGACCAATTCGGTGCACGTAGGACTCTGGAGCTGAGGGAACGTCGTAGTTCACGACGTGCGTGAGCAAATCGATGTCGAGGCCGCGAGCAGCCACATCGGTGGCAATGAGCAGGTCAGCATTTCCGCTGCGGACGCGAGCCATGACTCGATCGCGTCCCTCTTGGTTCATGCCACCATGAAGCGCCTCGGCGCGATAGCCGCGACCGTTCAGGGTCTCGGTGAGTTGGTCAACCTCTACGCGAGTTCGGCAGAAGACAATTGCTGCAGCCGGAGACTCAACATCGAGGATGCGTCCGAGCGCCGCGGGCTTATGCGAGCGCGGCACCATGAATGCGAGTTGGCGAACCTTCGGTGCATCGCCCTTCGCCACGATGGGTGCTTCAATCCGAATTGTGGTGGGGTTGGAGAGGTGGCGTCGTGCCAGCGATTCGATGCGCTTGGGCATAGTTGCCGAGAAGAGCACGGTCTGACGTTCGGCAGGGAGGGCGCCAAGGATGGCATCGAGATCCTCGGCAAATCCCATGTCGAGCATTTCGTCGGCTTCGTCGAGCACGACCATCGCGATGTTCTTCAGCGGAATTGTTCCGCGTTTGATGTGGTCGACGGCGCGACCCGGTGTGGCGACGACGACATCGACGCCGCGACTCAATGCTTGAAGCTGTCGACCGATCGGCTGTCCGCCATAGATGGGAAGGACTCGAGCGCCAAGCGCACGTCCGTATTTGTGGACTGCTTCCGAGACCTGCATTGCGAGTTCGCGGGTGGGTACGAGGATCAGGCCGGTCGGATTCTTCGAGCGGTTCTCACCTTCGAGGTGCTCGAGCATCGGAAGGGCAAAGGCTGCGGTCTTGCCGGTTCCGGTTGCGGCCTGGCCCAAGAGGTCTTGGCCGGCGATCAGCGGCGGAATGGATTCGCGCTGGATCGGGGTCGGTTCCTCGTAGCCAAGGCTGGACAATGCCTCGACCAGTTCGGGTCGAAGTGCCAGGTCGGCGAAGGTGGTGGTGTCGGTCGATTGGTCCATCGGTAGCTCTCCTCGACCGCTCCGGTCGACCTCCACGCTCCCACGCGAACGGCGAGAGAACGAATCGACTCCGATACTTCGCTTGCTGGCCCCCGAAAACGCGCCATCAGGTCCTCACATGGAATGATCAGGAGATGGAA
Organism: Microthrixaceae bacterium; assembly: GCA_947455015.1. Taxonomy (GTDB): domain Bacteria; phylum Actinomycetota; class Acidimicrobiia; order Acidimicrobiales; family Acidimicrobilacustridaceae; genus Acidimicrobilacustris. The sequence goes on from CANGMY010000247.1 coordinate 2,596, forward strand.
CTGCGCCCATTTGCCACATTGACCCTTGCTGTCGCTTCAGATGGCCTCTACATGCTCGGAGCGACCCCTGCGGGCACCCGGATCGTCCAAGAGATCAACGAGGCCCGGATCGACGGTCCGAGGCTCTCGGCCAGTCTCGTGGGCCATGCAGCTGCCGACTGGTTGGCGATCGATGCCCAAGGCGTTGGAACCTTCGATATTCGTATGACGCTCATGACCGATGACGGCGTGCCGATCTACCTTGCCTATAAGGGCCGTGCCGACTGGTCGGCAGGTATGGGCAAGACGCCGGTGTATGTCGGCATGGAGTTTGAAGCAGGCGATGAGCGCTATCGCTGGCTCAATGCACTGCACTTGTTTGGCCGTGGTCAGGTCGGCGAAGGCGGCAAGCTCGTCTACGAAATCTACGAACCTGTCTGAAGCCGTTCTTTACG
>CANGMY010000248.1 GCA_947455015.1 Microthrixaceae bacterium
AGCAGGACGACGCCAGCGAAGAGCAATGGCAATCCTGCAGCGCGTTCGTTGCTTGAGTCGTTCAGCGGTTTGGATTGTTGCTCGATGAAGTTGAGGCCGGGTGCTGTGCCATTGGGCCCGATGAGCGTCGAGGTCGTCAGGCCAGCGGGCAAAGTGGTTGTCACGATGGTCTCGGTGGTCTCCACCGCTGAAGACTAGGTCGGGCCGACATCGCCGGTGATGTCGCGCGACAAAAGAGTTGGTCTTCGGTTCGCCACTTGGCCCGAGCACTACGCAAGAATCTCCCCGTGACTTGGCGTGACACGGCAGACATCTTCACCTTTAACGAGGCGAATCAAGAGCGAGCTGAAACCGTTCTTCGGCAAGCGTTTGTTGCCGCGCAAAACGGCATGCCATCAGAGGATCCGGAAACCGCCGTTGAATCGCTCTGGATCATTCTTGAGGCACTTCTGGTTGAACACCTTGCCCCAACAGAAGCGATTGAACAGACGAGAGCGGAACGCCGAACAGATATCGGTAATCACTGGCGGCGGATGGTCATCGCTGCGGTTACGCAGACCTTTGTGCTGAGCGGCGGATTCGTGCAACCCGACCCACTCGCGGCAGCGGTTGAGGAGCGAGCACAACTTCTGATCAGCGGAGGGTTGTGGCATACGCGTCGACCGCCAGCACAAGGAGCACTTGTACTCCGCGTGCACTCAGCCATTCAGCGTCTTGACGCAACAGCATTGTCAGGTCAGCACCCAGGTGCAGCGGACGTTGCAGCTCTTGAAGATCTCATTGCCTGTGCGACGCTCGGCGCGGTGATGGCGGGGGAGGTCCTTCCCTCGCAAGAGAACGAAGATCGTGGCTCAATTGACGATGCTAAAGGGCGCTGGGCCCGCTCAACAGAGTCAGTCGCCGCAGCCTTCGGGATCTCAGGTGTCGAACTCGTCGCGATTTCCAAATCTGGATGGGCCTGCACTGAGTGTGGATGCGTCTTTCTCGGTCGCGTCGATGCAGGTATTGCCTACCCTGATCGCTTCGCACCGATTGGTCGCTCTGGTGCGTGCGATCAACAATCGGACTGCAGTTGTCACGACGCACCATTACAACGGCGGGTCCGCTGACCTCTCGGTCGTGCGAACCCGCCGTGTGCGGATGAATCCGGTTGTACGTGGAAATCAGTAAATGATGACGCCGCGGATGTTCTTGCCGTCGCGCATGTCCTGGTAGCCCTCGTTGATCTGATCGAGGGTGTAGGTGCGAGTGACGAGTTCGTCGAGCTTGAGCTGACCGCTGCGATAGAGGCCGAGAAGCTTGGGAATGTCATAACGCGGGTTGGCGCTACCGAAGATGGTTCCGACGAGTTGCTTCTGTTGCATGGCGAATGCGAACAGGTTGAGCTGCACGTCGTTCTCGTTCATGTTGGCGACTGCGGTGAAGACTAAACGTCCACCCTTGCCAACCATGCTCATGTAGGACTCAAGATCGGCGCCCTTACCCTCACCGACAGTGACGATGACCTTGTCGGCCATGCGACCCCATGTGAGTTCGCCGAGGAGAGCCTGTGCTTCAGCAACGTCGGAAGCGACATGGGTTGCGCCGAAGTTCTGCGCTTGTTCGCGCTTGAATTCGACCGGATCGAGAGCGATGACGTAACGAGCACCGGCAAGGTGTGCACCCTGCACTGCGTTCATGCCGACGCCGCCTGTGCCGATCACAACAACGGTGTCGCCGGGTGCTACTTCAGCGGCGTAAGTGGCTGAACCCCAACCGGTGGTGACACCGCAAGCGACGAGGCAGGCCTTGTCGAGCGGAAGATCTTCTTCGACCTTCACCAAGGAGTTGATGTTCATAACCGAATGCTCAGCAAAGGTGCCGAGACAGCACATGGTTGCGAGGTCGGTGCCGTCAAGAAGGTGATGGCGAGAGGTGCCGTCTTCCTGGCGACCAGAAAGAAGGTGTGCGCCGTTGTCGCAAAGGTTCTGCTGACCCTTTGCACACGACGGGCAGCGTCCGCATGACGGGACGAACGAGGTGACGACGTGATCGCCGGGCTTGAGTTCGGTGACGCCGGGGCCGACCTTTTCGACAATGCCGCCACCCTCGTGTCCGAGAATGATCGGGTACTGCTGCCAGCCGAGCATTTCGATGATCGCTGGATCCATCGCCATGTCACCAGTGACCATGTGTTCATCGGAGTGGCACATGCCGCTCGCAACGAAACGAACGAGGACCTCGTTGGCCTTCGGCTCATCAAGTTCAATTTCTTCGATCTTGTACTCGGTATGAGGGGCGTACAGAACTGCGGCTCGTGTCCTCATCGGAACTCCTTGTCAGGGCGTAGGGCTGGCCTGTCGGCACAGCCATTGCAATCTAGGCCCTTCGTCACATGAAAGGTGCCAGTTGGCACAGCGTGCGAAGGATTCATCGTGCTACATTGATTTCACATTCGCAGATCTTGTGTCGCACGTGGTCGGCGAGTCCCAACACGGCATCAAAGGGGAACCCATGAGCACTCCGATCGCCAAGCGTCTTGGAATCGAATTTCCAATCTTCGCCTTCTCGCATTGTCGCGACGTCGTCGCTGCCGTCACCAACGCCGGAGGATTTGGTGTGCTCGGCGCGTTGGCATTTGGGCCTGAGCAGCTCGAGATTGAGTTGAACTGGATCGACGAACACGTCAACGGCAAGCCCTATGGCGTCGACTTCGCCATGCCGGTGAATTACGTGGGCAAAGGTGGGGGAGAGGACGCATCGTTCGAATCCCTCGACGCCATGATCCCCGCTCAACATCGCGAGTTCGTCGACGGTCTCTTGGATCGGTACAACGTTCCCGAGTTGCCACCCGAACTCGAAGGAGGCCCCGTTGCCGCTGCTGGTCTCAATGTCGCTGCAATGGGTCCGAGCCAGGTCGAGGTGTGCCTCAATCATCCGAACGTGAAGATGATCGTGAATGCCCTCGGACCGCCTCCGCTCTATGTCATTGAACGGGCCCACGAGGCAGGAATCCTCGTCGGCGGCTTGGCCGGCTCCAAGGTTCATGC
>CANGMY010000249.1 GCA_947455015.1 Microthrixaceae bacterium
GGCTGCAGCCGACGATCCCGTCGCTGGCGATCTCCTGCAGCGCCTCGCAGTCGAAGAGCCAGAGTCCACTGTGCAAAGTGTGATGGTTCGTCTCGTGGACGACGCGGCCAACGCCTCGATGGCGGCGCTTCAGGCCGAGGCGCGCGTTGCGGCCGATCCGTTCGCGGTCGGCGAAGCCATTCGCTGGCTCAATCTTCGAATCATGGATCTTCGTGAGCAAGAGGGTTCGCTCAACGAAGACATGGAAGCGATGTACGACTTACTAGCGTGGCTCACCGAGGCCGAAAACGATTCGGTGGACCACGATGAGGTTCGTCATGTCTGATGCAACCGATTCATCGGCTGCGACATCGTTGAATCTGAGCCAAGCCGACGATGCAGCATTCAAGCGGCTTGTTAAACGTGGGTTGGCACGACCTGATCACGTCGTAACTGGTGACGAAGCGATCGAAGCGCTCATCGATGTCGATCCAACGCCGGAAGCAATCGAGCACCTCCGCATGCAACTTGCTGAGCACGGCGTCACGCTCGACGATGCAGTTCCGGTTGCCGACGAGATCGACGCCCTCGACGATGTCAAAGAGATCGTGATCATCGCTCACGATCCACTGCTCGACGATCTTGAAGACGATGGCCTCGTTGAACGTCGGATGCGTGCTCGATTTCGGCCCTCGACCAAAGCCACCATGCGCTTGAATTCTCAAACGGGCGGCACCTCCGATCCTGTGCGCATGTACATGCGCGAAATCGGGCGTGTGTCGTTGCTTACGGGTCCAGAAGAAGTTGTGCTCGCCAAGCAAATCGAACGCGGCACCGCAGCATCCGAGCGCTTAGCTGATCTCGCTGCCGAAGGTTCTCTTGATGCGCTCGAACCAACGGAACGTGCACAACTGAAACGCCTTGCCCGCAAAGGTGAGGACGCGAAGGTTGAGCTCACTCAAGCCAACCTGCGCCTCGTTGTTTCGATCGCCAAGCGCTACGCCGGCGGCGGGGCAATGCAACTTCTTGATCTCATTCAAGAAGGAAATCTTGGGCTCATGCGTGCGGTCGAGAAGTTCGACTGGACAAAGGGTTTCAAATTCTCGACCTACGCCACTTGGTGGATTCGTCAAGCCATCACGCGTGCGATTGCCGATCAGGCCCGAACGATTCGCATACCTGTTCACATGATGGAAGCCATCAATAAGCAGATGCGCGTGTCCCGAGAAATGACACAGCAACTCGAACGTGAACCAACCGACGAGGAACTTGCCGCCCGGCTCGAATATCCAGTCGAGAAGGTTCGTGAACTGAAGCGCATTGCGATCGATCCTCTTTCGCTCGATTCGCCACTTCGTGAAGGCGAGGATTCAAGCCTCTCCGACATCATCGAAGACCATCGGCTTGAAACTCCTGACGATGCCGCAACTCGCCACATGCTGAACGAAGCAATCGAAGAAGCACTTCACGAACTCAACGACCGCGAACGTGAACTTTTGCGAATGCGGTTCGGCCTCGACGATGGTCAGCCCCGCACGCTCGAGGAAGTCGGCCGAGAATTTGGCGTCACCAGAGAGCGGATCCGCCAGATCGAGACCAAAACATTGGCGAAGCTGCGTAACCCCCAGCACAGTCAACGCTTGCGTGACTACTTCGAGGTCGATTGATGAAGAGGCTTGCCGCCGTTGGGCTTTTGGCGTTGGTGGGCTCAGCGCTGACTCTTGTCATCGCTGCTCGTCGTCGTCAGCCTGAACCTTCATGGGAGCCTGGGCTTGAGTTCAATCCCGATTTCGATCTGACTCCCGAGGAAATTCTGGCTGACATCCGAGGCGAGTCTCCGACCGTCTAAGCGCCACAGCCACGGGCAGGTTGTGTCCCTGACCCCGTCTGGACGAGGGGTCTCGGGGCCGCTGCTATCCTCACCTTTCCTTTCCGGGGTAGCTCAGCTGGCAGAGCATCTGACTGTTAATCAGAGGGTCGTGGGTTCGAGCCCCACCCCCGGAGCCAAACGATCGTCAGGTATATGGGCCGATCTGTGATTCACTGTCGCATGGCTGATGACAGCGCAGGTTTCACTCGGCGGAAAGTTCTCGCAGGACTCGGCGGCGCCGGTGTCTTGGTCGCAGCGATGGAGATCCCCTTCGCTTCAGGGGCGGGAGCAAAGGTCGCCATCGGGGCGCCTGGTGGTGTCACTGAAAGTCCCGAGATTTTGCTCGCCGACGTGCGAGTTCGTTCAGTCTTCGACGCCGATGGATCGGTTTCGGGCCATGTACTGCTCGCCGATGTTGTCGATGCGGGCGGATCGACGATCGGTTCGTTCACCGGCACTGTGGTGGGAGGTCGACTCATGACACATGAGGCGATCGTCGAAGATTCGATTCTCATTGGAATGGGATCGACAGAAAAGTTCGCAGTGATCGGAGCGACTGGCGCCTTTGCCGGTTGCACCGGTGGCTACGTCATCGAGATGACAAACGATGAACACGGCGCCGCAACGCGCGGCCGCCTCGTGTTCGGACAATGAACGGATAACAGGAGCAGATCATGTCCAGCGGAATTTTCGTCAACTTTTCCACCTTCAAAGGTGGGTCGACCAATACGTCGTACCGAGATCAGTTCGAGGCGGCCCGAGTCGCATGGGGTGTCGACGTCCCTTATGCGCTCTCTAGCGGTAGCCCAATGACCGGTAAGTCGACCCCGCGAGCAATCGAGTTGAAACTCGCTTACCAGGTGGGATTCACCGATATCGGCCTGGCCTCTGCGAAGGGAACCGTCATTCCGACGATCAACATCGAACTCGTCGCACCCGGTGGAGGCGTGGCTCCCAGAAAGATCTTGCGTTACGACCTCACCAGCACGTACATCACGTCATTCGCGCTCACAGATGACACGGGTGTGGGCGACGACCTGCTCACCGTCACACTCGCACCGTCGAAGGTGGTTTGGTCGCAATTCATCTACAGCGCTGCGGGTTCGCTCACCTCAACCAAGACAGCGACCTTCGACTTCGCGCGGAACACGTTCAGCTAGTCCTA
>CANGMY010000250.1 GCA_947455015.1 Microthrixaceae bacterium
ACGGTGTCGCCGATCTTTTTAGCGATGTCACGAAGACCGCAGCTCTGGGTCGTGCAGCCGGGAGTATCGGCCTTTGGATAGAAGTACACGAGCACCTTGGTGCCGGCGAAACCAGAAAGCTTCACCTTGGTGTCGGTCTGATCAGCGAGTGTGAACGCAGGTGCTTTCGCACCAACCGCGAGTTGTTTGGTGGCCATAGCGAGAAGTTATCGCCCCGACGGTGCTTCCGGATCGTCATCTTCGTGCTGAGCGCTCGATCGATCGACGACATCGTCGTGCGGGTGTGGATGCGCCCGTGGAGCGAGCAAAGGAACACCTCCGGTGAGGGTATCGATCCGCCTGAAGAGGAAGCGTCGGACGTACCGGTAGAGCAAGATTGTCAAGAAGAAAAGGACGAGTCGGGGAATGGGCTCGGTGACAACGCGTGCAGCGAACCAGAGGGCTGCCGCACTAATGGCTCCGACTGCAAGTGACTCGAGCCTCACGCGTCGGTAAATCGCCTTCGAGTGCGTCCGGCTCGCCAAATAGTGTGCACGGATCGACACCCGCCCCTCATCGCCACCTCGCTCGATTGCGACCTGCAACGATCGAAGCAGTTGCGCATTGTGCTCGTCGGCGGCTTCGACGCTGCCGTAGAACTGCTTCATTGTGTCTCGCCACACGACGAAGCCAATCGTGGGCATGACCACGAGGAAGAGCAAATTCAAGATGACGAGCAGCCCGAGGATCGAATCGGACTCGGTGCCGTAGTCGCCCTGACGAACGATACGGATGTCTCGGAAGAAGACGATCACGACGAAATCGATGATCGCGAGCATGAGTAGCAAAAGACGGAACTGAGATCCGCGTGTCGGCATCCCGAACCATCGGTTGAAGTGATACTTCAACCACGATCCATAGGTGCCGCGTCCGTTCGGAACGATAAAAACCGGGAAATCCCGAACCGACGTCGGATCGGATGTCGGAATCAACCTTTCGATCTCAATCAACCCATCAATCTGCAAGGCTCGCCAGGCTGCTTCGGTCCGCTGCTGACGGGCTGCACCGGCAGCATGGCGACGCCATGGGAGGATCCGATCTATCAGGGCTCGCCTCACAGGCGGCAACTCCGGGTACTCCACTGGTCCGTTCAACCCGCCACCGCCTCCCGCCGTCCGTTCACGAAGTGCGACCCGAATACGGTCTCTCTAGATTGTGCTTGCTACGCGCCCACAGGATCGACACTTCGTCCCAACCCGCTCCCTAACGCGACGAAGGGGAGCACTTGCGTGCTCCCCTTCGATCAGAACTGCGTGGTGAAACTCAGGCGCCAGCCTTTGCTGAAGCCTTGAGCTTTGCGCCAGCCGACACCTTGGCGGCGTTGGTGGCGGGAACCTGAATGGTTGCACCGGTCTGCGGGTTGCGAGCGGTACGAGCCTTGCGGTGGGTCTGCTCGAAGCTGATGAAGCCCGGAAGCGTCAGCTTCTCGGCGCCCTTGGCAACAACCTCGTGTGCGATGTCTTCAAACGACTTGAGAGTCTTCTCCACGTCGGCCTTGGTCTGGCCCGTCCGGTTCGAGATCTCGGCGATGAGTTCGCTCTTGGTCATGACTTCCTCCTGTTGGCCCAGCCATGTGGCCCGGCACGGGTTGGCTTCCGGGTCGGCCCCCGGTCACCTTCGAACTCGGGCAGGACCGCCCGATGGGACTCAAGCATTGCGGCAGTTGGGCCCGAAATGGTGGATGGCAGCGGATTTTCCTGCATGACTATGCAGCCGGTTGAATCGGTGCTGGTCAGGGGCAAAAATGAGACGCTTGTCACTCCTGCGCATTCATCATGAATTTGGCCGAATGAGCGAAATATCCCAGCATTGCGGCCTCGTCTTGGTCGCTCAGGGCGCCTGCCTCGACCTCTGCCCCTACAGCGTTGGCCATAAGGCGGAACCAGGCCTCTCGTTCGGTCTCGCCGATCACATAGGGCTCATGGCGCATACGAAGGCGGGGGTGGCCGCGCTGTTCGCTGTAGGTCTGGGGACCGCCCCAGAACTGCACGAGGAACATTCGGAGCCGTTCACGGGCGCCATCGAGGTCATCGGCTGGATACAGCGGCGACAGCACCGGGTCAGCAATGACGCCGTCGTAGAAACGATCGACAAGGCGATTGAAGAATTCGGGATCGACTCGATCGAACAATGGCTGCTCGAGCGGGATCTTGCGAGGTGCGTTGTCCGAGCCTGCGTCGCTCATGACGCGTCGAGGGCGGCACGCACTTCAGCGATGAACGCACCAGCGCCGGCGGGACCTTCGCCCTCGACGACGCGACGCATAAGCGCCGAACCAATGACACAACCATCGGCGACCTGGCTGACTTCGGCCGCTTGTTGACCGTTCGATACGCCAACGCCGACGAGCACGGGCTTGTCGGTGATTGCTTTGAGTCGACGAGCAATAACGAGTGAGGACTCAGCAAGTGCATCGCGCTCACCAGTGACGCCGAGAAGTCCGACGGCGTAAACAAAACCGCGGGAACGAGCGACAACTCGAGGAAGACGATCGTCGGGCGCAGTTGGTGCAGCGAGCATCACTGTTTCAATTCCCGCAGGATCGGCAGCGGTTGCCCACGGGCCAACCTCTTCGAGCGGAAGATCAGGGAGGATCGCCGCGCGAACGCCGGCTTCGTACATCAACGACGCGAATCGTTCGTGACCCATATGGAACGCAAGGTTGTAATAGGTCATGACTGCGAGCGGAACACCGGCATCGATTGTGCGGAGTGTGTCGAGGACAGTGACAGGACTGGCGCCATCGCGCAATGCCAGTTCACTGGCTTCCTGAATGACGGGGCCGTCCATGACCGGGTCAGAGAACGGAATGCCGATTTCAATGGCATCGGCACCGGCGTCAGCAACAGCGCGAACAACGTCCGGCCATTCGTCGTGAAGTCCGCCGGTGACATAGGCAACCAACAACTTGCGACCACTTTCACGCGTGGCACGCAACGAGCGTTCGAACTCCCCCGGTTCAGATGGCGCGTC